>JAJDEK010000100.1 GCA_029259875.1 Planctomycetaceae bacterium | reverse complement strand
TTGAAATGAATCGCGGTGATTGTGCCATTTACCTGTTCCAAAAGTGGTATAACCCGATTGCTTCAATAATTGTGGTAATGTGATGACCCCTTTGAGATCCATCGGAACACGATAGAGTGAGCGTCCACTGTTAAGCATCGCTCGGCTAGGTTGGCACACGGCACCATGAATGGAACCCATACAAAACGCATTACGAAAACTGAAACCGGTTCTGACAAGTTGATCCAGGTTCGGAGTCTGAATATGAGGGTTATCGTAAGCAGAAAGTGCATCTGCGCGTTGATCATCACTGAATAAAAACAGAATATTCGGCCGCTCTGGAGTTTTGGTTTCCGCAGAGGCTCGGTCAGATATGAAAAACAAACAAGATAAAATCAATAGAACAAAGAGTGCTTTACGAAGATGTGCAGTCATAGCGAGTATCCGGCAGGTATAGAGTGAGGGCATGGATGTTGTATGGGTTACTTTTTATGTTACTGAAAAGTGAATCAAACGTCGAATTCTACCACGTTTCTTTGGCAAGATCCCACGAATTTTTATCTTCATTAAGGAAATCAGTCGATTTTGAAGAAACGGCGGCCTTTGAGCTCAAAACGTGGCAATGCCCCTGGTGCAACTGTAGTGACTTCTGCATGGAAGTTGAGGCGATCTTTGATCGCATTACTGACATCTACAATGATCTGTTTTTGCTGCTCTTCAGTTGTAAAAGACCCAATCGGTTCCAGTTCGATTTTCATATGTTGCATCGCACGGATAGTATGTACTTCAATCCGGTATTCTGCAATTTGATCAAACGTGCGGAGAATCGCTTCCAAGCTGGAAGGGAATACATTATTGCCGCGAATAATGACCATATCATCTGCGCGGCCAAGAATACCTCCTTTCAATCGTAGTAATGAGCGACCGGAAGGGCAGGCCGTTGTATCTTCGCAGACTAAATCACCAGTGCGGTAGCGAATCAGAGGTGAGCCAACTCGTCCCAAGTTGGTTATGATCAATTCGCCTTGTTCCCCTTTTGTAACTGGTTGCAAAGTTTCCGGGTTCACGATCTCAGCAATACATTCGGTTTCGAGAATGTTTAAGCCTCCTGGGTTTTCCAGAGGTTCAATACCGAGTGCACCAATTTCTGTCATCCCCCAATGATCGAACACGCGCGCTCCCCAGGCTTGGCCGATACGCAGCTTGGTCGCATCGATGTTACCCCCTGGTTCACCTGCGACGATCAACGCACGCACGCGACTCATGGCAAGATTGATGTTTTCTGCGTCCGCTACTTCTGCGAGTCGCAGTGCATAAGTGGGGGTACAGCAGATCGCGGTGATTTTATTGTCAAGAATCATTTGCAGTCTGGCTTCACTTCCCATGCCACCACCCGCCAGACAAAAATTACCAAGGCGTGTGGCTCCTTCAAAGGCAGCCCAAAAACCGACAAAAGGACCGAAAGAGAACGGGAAAAATAATCGGTCTTCAGGATAGAGTCCCACCATTCGATAAATTTGTGCCCAGCATTCACTAAACCAATCCCAACTTGCTTTGGTGTCGAGCCAGCGCATCGGAGAACCAGTTGTTCCCGATGTTTGGTGCATACGAGTGTAATTTTCTACAGGATAAGTTAAATTCGAACCATAGGGTGAGTGCGACAGATGATCTTCCACCAATTCGGTTTTGGTTGTGACCGGCAATTTTTGCAGATCAGACAGATTTTGGATCGACTCCACTGAAACCCCGGCAGCAGTCCATTTCTTGCTCCAGAAGGAGTTGGTAGCTGAGACTTCTTTCAGAAGGTCTTGCAATCGTTGTAGTTGGCGTGCTTCGATTGCTTCCCGATTTTGGTTTTCAGGCAAATTTTGTAGATCGTTCATAAAATTACTTGTTTGATTCATTCAGAGGTGTCAGAGGAATTTATTTCAAGGTATCCCTTATTCTGCCGCAACTTGAATGATTTTCCAAGCTAAAGCACCATCAACGATAGAAAATATCGTCTGGAAACGGGTACAGAACAATCGTTGAAAACAGTTGTTAAATAAAGAGTTATTGAAGTGAAACTATCTAACATGACCAATTCAACAACCACTCAAGTCATGAAATGAGGAGGACGATGATATCGATACAGTAGGTTGTCCTGATTGAAGAAAGAGATACGGTTCAGATGAGAATCAGGATCACCTGATCATTGACGACAACAGTAGAACTGACATCCGGAGACGAGAGATTTATGGCAGCGGACGGTAGTAGTAAAGAGTTGAAACTCGGATTCTTGACCACGATTGAATGCACGGATGGTGCATTGATTGGTGGTTTACTGGTGACCAACCATTTTGGCAGGCCTTTAGAGTTTCAATGTACGACTCCTGTAAAACCGAACCGAACACAAGAGGTCTTATATGGTCCGACACTTGGTCCTTTTCTAGTGGGTGAAGTGATTGGCCAGACGTTGGTAGAAAAAATGAATGTCAAACCGGATTTGATTCTGGTTGAGCAAGATCAGGCGATGGAGTTGCAGAAACATATTTCGATACCTGTGGCCATATTATCTGATGTGGAGCAGATCCTGGATGAAAATGCTTCTTTTATCATTGAACAAGTGGGCAAAAATAGTCTGCGGTTCGATGCGGGGCATCAGGCGGGTCGGGTTGCTATCGAGAATACCAGTAAAAAAATCCCCGGTGATGCCGACCTTGGAGAACCTTTTGAGCGTGTACGCGAAGCCTTGAATGAAGCTGTCAAAATGGGTTCATCCCGTTAACACGATTTTCATGCTGGTATTGTGAATTGATTCAAGGGAAGTTCGTTTCAGGTCAGGCGAGTACGTGGAAAATTCAGAAACAAAATCGAGTAGCGAAACTGAAACCCATCAGGATAAAACCAATCAATCCGGTGGCCGACACTTTTTACCGCAAACTGCGGTATCTAATTCAGTGACGATTTCTCAAACCGACAGACAAAATTTCAAGCAGCAAATCGACTGCGATTCGATGGCGTTGACGGTATCCACTTCTGTTTTCGCTTCGGGGATGAATGGCGCACTCACACGCAAATTCAATCCCGAAACATCGGCGGTTGAATTACTAGAGCGGGCTGGCATGATGCCCAAATGGAAGCCGACTCAGCCTCGTGTCAAAACCTTCGGTATGACATTTCCCGATGGCTTGGAATTTATTCCTCCCAAAGAAGAAAAAGAGCACGAGGCGGAATCCAACCAAATCAAGGGGCCGCGACCAGCGAATCCTGAGAATTCGGAAGGTAAAAAAGCAACTCGATTACAACCTCCGGCAAATGCATTGTCTCTTGAAGATCGTTTATTTTATTTGTTGCAACCACCTTTGGAAACATGGTTGGCTGGACAGGAACTGCTCATGCCTTTCGAGCCTTTTCCTTACCAATATGAGGGGATCGCCTGGCTGTTTTCACAAAAGTCAGCTCTACTTGCCGATGAAATGGGACTCGGTAAAACGATGCAGACAATTACTGGAGTCCGTCTTCTATTACGTAGTGGTCAAGTTCGACGCATTTTATTGCTCTGTCCTAAGCCACTTATCCCCAATTGGCAGCGCGAATTTAAATTTTGGGCTGAAGAATTACCGGTCACCGTTGTGCAAGGTGACTCGAATCGTCGGAAGATGATCTGGGAAATGCCAAACACACCGATCTTGATTGCCAATTATGAATCGATGACACGTGACTTTGAGGCGATGGGGGAAGAAAACATTCCCCGCTTCGATTTAGTAGTACTCGATGAGGCGCAGCGAATTAAAAATCGTAACTCCCGCACGGCAGAGATTTCTCGTTCAATACCCCGTAAACGGAGTTGGGCTCTAACAGGAACTCCTATTGAAAATCGCCATGAGGAAATGTCTTCTTTATTGGAATGGATGGAAGTCGTGCCTCCACGGGCGACTCCAGATTTGCGCCAGCTTCAGCTACTTTCCAAAGAATTTGTTTTGAGACGAACTAAAGACCTGGTAATGACCGATTTACCACCCCGTTTGGATCGTCCTGCCTATTTAGATTTGAATCCGGCTCAACAAATTGCGTATGAGACGGCAGAAAAAGATGGTGTGATTCAACTCAATGCGATGGGAGATTCGATTACTGTCCAACACGTGTTTGAGTTGGTATTGCGTTTGAAACAGATTACTAATTTCGATCCGTTAACAGGAGAGAGCTCAAAGCTGGATCGACTGGAAGCAGACATGGAAGAGATTGCCTCTAGTGGAGGCAAGGCCATTTTATTCAGTCAATGGACTAAGCCTTTGGATTTCATGGCCGAACGGTTAGCGCGATTTGGAACGCTCGTCTATCATGGTGGAATTCCCACAAAAAAACGTGAGCCAATTCTCGATCAATTTAAGCATGATCCAGACTCACATTTACTGTTGATGAGTTATGGAACCGGCGCTGTTGGCTTAAATTTGCAGTTTGCCGGTTATGTGTTTCTGTTCGACCGTTGGTGGAATCCGGCGATTGAAGATCAAGCGATTAACCGTGCACATCGGATCGGTCAAAAAACGCAGGTGATCGTAACAAAGTTCATCTGCAACAATACGATTGAAGAGCGTATCGATATGGTCTTGCAACAGAAACGAGAGTTGTTTCATTCCATATTGGGAGATGGAGACACGACATGCGAGTCACGCAGTCTTACTGCTGCTGAAATTTTTGGCTTATTTGATCTGAAGCAGAAAAAAGGGGATGTGACAAAAAAAATTGCCCCGCAGATTCCACAAAAACCAGCTGCCTGATACCAGCACTTGAAATTAGTGATTCATCATCAGAGGGCTGGATGTCGTCGCACCAGTTTCATCAGTGACGTTGATAAACCAAATCTTTGTCTTTTCAGGCGGAGCGTCGCCTGAGATTTTCATCCCCTCAACCTGTAGTGGTATTGAATACCACTTTCTTTCATGGTTCGGACCCTCGTCGGTCGTGTATTGCAGAACAGCCTTTTTGATTTTTCGAAGTACGTATTGCTGCAGAACCTTTTTGTCCTGCACAGGTTGAGCTAATTCCGCAAACACCCGCTTGCCTTTAATTATTGGATTCTGGATTAGAGGCAATGGAGCTGAGTTGTTGAGCTTTTCATTGATAAAGTCTGCAATTTCTTGAGGTGCCCAGCCAGGAGGATGTCCATGAGGCATATTAACCTGAATCCGGATATTACGAGGCGTTGATTCAGGAACGGCTTCATAACTTTTCTGGTAAGCACTCAACCAGTAAGCAAAATCGTTAGTGCCATTGACAAAGAAGATTGGCATTTGAACCGCAGGAAGATATTGCCCTGGATCATAGAGCTGCATCCAACGCTTGGCATCTTCGGATGGCAGTTTAGTGATCGATTTTTCAAAAACAGAGTGATTGTCTAAAAAGCCACATCCATATACGGGAACAGCGGCATCAAAGCGATTGTCAAGTCCAGCAACGATACAGGTTAGATAGCCGCCCCAAGAGATACCTGTCACAGCCGTGCGATCTTGATCAACTTCAGGAAAAGAGCGAATCAGAGAGTGTGCCAAAATGACATTGGCTGGTGCGTGATAGCACCAGTGTTCTGATTTGTCAGACTTAATGGCGTCAAATTTTTCGACATGTGATTGATTAGGCCCGCCTTCAGTAAGTCGTGTTCTATTTTTTCGATCGTGCGGATTTTTACCCTCAACGGGCTGGGAACCAGCCAGATCCATGGCAATCGCCGCATAACCTTTACTGACCCATAACTCGACCCACTCACGGAACGCGGTACCTCCCCCACCATGGATCAACACGATTCCCGGAAAGTGAGGCGGATTCGCTGGGTCTCTCTTGGCTGACTGAGGGAAGCCATAATAGGCAAATACTTTTGTTGGTTCTCCTCGATAATCCAATCCCTGATATGTCAGTGATTTGACGGGAGAGATCTGATCAACCCATTCAAATTTTGGTGCTTTGCTGAGTTCTTTCAAATCCCAGGGAGTTGTCTTGGGGAGACAGGGATTTGGTTTGATTAGTTCTGCTGCCTGTAAGTGACTAGGGGCAAGCATGCAGAGAACAAAGAGAGCCACTAAAAATTTATTTTGTCGAACAGTATTCATCAAAGTAACCACTCTAGTTCAAGGCAGAGAAATTGGAATGAACTGTGATTATCTGA
>JAJDEK010000099.1 GCA_029259875.1 Planctomycetaceae bacterium | reverse complement strand
CTAATGCTTTGCATTATTTCAATTTAAGATTTCACGACCAGAGCCTGTTTCTGATGCAACTCAATAGATGGGGCGTTTATTTTCGCTCACATTTTTTGGGAATTCCTTTTGGGGACCAGGGATTGTGTCTGAAACGAGATCTGTTTTTTGAACTTGGTGGTTATGATGAATCAGTCACTTACGGAGAGGACCATCTGTTGGTCTGGAAAGCGCGTCGAAATAGAATACGCTTAAAGTGTACTGGAGCAACCATTGAAACAAGTTCCAGAAAGTATCAGCAACAAGGTTGGTTGAAAATCACTGCAAAGCATCTTGTACTTACAGTACGTCAGGCGATTCCACAATTTTTACTTTTGTTAAAAGAACGTATTGGTTCATGGTACCAAGGCAAGGCGCAATCGCCATCTTCGTAAAAACTCCCGGTTTTTCACCTCTGAAAACAAGATTGGCTCAATCTATTGGGCAAACTCAAGCGGAACGTTTCCATACGCTCTCTGCAAAGGCGGTGGAAGCAGTTGTTCGACATGTTTCAGAACGAGAACCTGTCGTCCCTTATTGGGCCGTTGCTGAAGAAGCGGCGCTCTCAAATCCGTTATGGAAACAGTTTTCCACAGTTTTTCAAGGGGCAGGGGACTTGGGAATGCGCTTGGCACGCATTGATCGGTGCCTGTTCGACACGCACGATTATGTTATCTTTCTTGGCGCGGATGCTCCTCAACTTCCGGTTACTTATCTGTTAGAAGCCGTTGAACTTCTCTCAAAAAATGTGGATCAACCTCAATTTGTGATTGGGCCCGCCAATGATGGCGGCTTTTATTTGTTTGGCAGTCAAATCAGCCTGACTCAGAAAGAATGGCTCGATGTTCCCTATAGCGCTTCAAATACTGCTGAAAAGTTGCTGGAACAGATTCAGGGGCGCGGAAAGATCCATAAACTTCCAGTCTTGGCCGATGTCGATACGATTGATGAACTGGAGATAATTAAACAGCAGGTTGGAATTCCAAATTCTCTTCTCTGGGAACAACAACAGGTTGTTGAGTGGATTCGGCAGAGGGACTCTTATCACTCTTAATTGTCTTCTTGCTTCTCCAGGAAGGGTGGTTCAGAAAGATCGACTTTTAACTCAGTGGAGTCAGCACGAGTCGAACTGCCTATAAAGAGCATATACAGAGAGAATACGCCCAGGAGCGATAGCAGACATCGCTTGAATAACACGGGATTAATTTGCGGCCCCAAAAGCGTCCCCAGCTTCATCCCCAAAATTACAATTGGAATGAGGACGGCGGTGGTCAGCAACACTTCCGAAGTCGCTAATCCCATTACTGATAAGCCGATGGCCCGAGAGATGGAGATCAAGATAAAGAACCCGAAGATGAACCCCTTGTATTGATCTTGAGTCCAGGATTGACGAACCGCATAGATTACAATGGGAGGTCCCGCAATGCTTGTCGTCCCAGCAAGGAATCCACTGCAAAAACCGGCAAAGGCACCCCAGAGAGACGCGGGATTTTGCTGACCCTCTGTCACACCGGGCGTTCGTTTGAAAAATCCATCAATAGTAATCAACAGAATCGCCAAGCCGGTTCCCCGCACCAGTAGGTCAATTTCAACTAGTGTGAAAATCAACATCCCCAATGGTAAGCCGATCAGCGAACCAATAATCGCACCCGCCAGAATTCGGGGATTGGAGTGTTGGCGATAATTCCAGAAAATCCAGATGACGGGCAATACAATGCTGAAGGCGACCAGTAAATTCGCCTCGCGAAAATTAATCACTAAAGGCAGAGTAGCCATCGCGACAATCGCATATCCAAACCCGATGATTCCCTGAATCAATGCAGCAATGAAAACGATCGAAAGAACTATACACCACAATTGTGGATCAGAAAACATCATGAGATTATACAAGTCAGTGTGAGTGGCGCAAGTTGCATGATTCTATTTAGCGAGAGTGAACGCAGCAGGAAAGAGCAACTATTCCATCAACGCGCTGCCTTTCGTTTCCTTGGCAAAGTAAGGTAGGATGGCGCCAATAATATAGAGCATACTAAGGATCGTTGCAGTTTGTGCCAGTGAATATCCCCAATCTTTTTGCATCCAACCTCCAATAAACAGGATAGGTGCTGCGAGAATC
Source organism: Planctomycetaceae bacterium (assembly GCA_029259875.1). Classification (GTDB taxonomy): domain Bacteria; phylum Planctomycetota; class Planctomycetia; order Planctomycetales; family Planctomycetaceae; genus Gimesia. The sequence goes on along the minus strand of JAJDEK010000099.1, from coordinate 2,170 downwards.
CGTCCTGCGTTGAAGCAGAATCCTGTTCCAGTTCCTCGGAGACGGGTTGGGTAAAGTTCCGGGAAGTAAATTGCATATCCGGCGTGCATACCTAATGTTAGAAAGCCAAACACAGGCAGAAAACAGCCAATAGCAATAGCGCCTTCAAAGACGTTAAACAGCAGTACTGAGCTGATCAATCCACCGACATGAAAAAGGAAAAATGCACCTCGTCTTCCAACCCATTCACAAAGCGGACCAAATGCTAAGAGTCCGAGTCCTCCGCCGGTCGTTGCTAGAAACATACCGAGCATCTCCCACTTTTTCAATTTGGCTTTGATTGTTAGAAGATATTCGTCTTTTTGTTCTTGCGGGACATCGGTTTGATCTTGAAACTGTTCTACCACATAGTCGTTTGTGACAGCATTCAAGAAGACATTTTTGCCATAAATATGTACGCCCCAGAATGTTGCCAGGCCGATGGCTGCCAGCAGAACTCCAATACATGTGCTCTTGGTATATTGCGGTAAAAACAAATCAAAAATGGTTCCCATCGACTGACTGCTGTCTTTTTTCGCAGTCTCTTGGGCATGTTTCCAGGATTCCGGTTCCTTCATTGACCGCCGGATCCAGATAATTAAAAACGATGGCACGACTCCTAATGCAAATCCGATTCGCCAAGGGAGACTCGGGTATCCTATTTCCTTGGCGTATTCCAGAATGCTTTCATTCCCAATGATAAACGCACCAGCCAGAATTGCGAGATATGTTCCCAGGACACTCGATGCATGAAAGATACTACCAACCCGTGCGCGTGCTTTGGGGGGAAAGGTTTCCGCAACCAACGTACTGGCTACGGCCCATTCGCCTCCCACCCCTAGCGCGACCAGGAAACGAAAACCGGCGAGTTGCCACCAGTCCTGGGAAAAGGCAGAGAGACACGTGAACAACGAGTAGAATAAGATCGTCAATGACATGGTTTTTTTGCGGCCAATACGATCACTCAATGCACCAAACCCAATTCCTCCTAGTGCACCGCCGATCAGAAATGCTCCTAACGCAATATTGTTATAGAGGGCCTGTTGCCCCTTAGTTGTGTCGGGGCTGACGAGAGAGGGCATCGCTTCGTTCATGCTGGCGACGAAGATTTGTCCTTCGAAGACATCAAAGACCCAACCGAGAGAAGCAATCGTCAGCACGAGCCATTGGTAACGCGAAATACCATCGTACCATTTTTCTTCTTTTAGTTCGTTTTGCATCAAGCTGATTCTCTCAGTTTAAGGTTCAAAAACATTGATGGCTTTTTTGCCGCTCAGCACTAAACGCACGTCTTCACAAACCGAATCAACTACGCGGTCTTGTGCTTCCATGGTAAATGCAGCGATGTGGGGGGTTAAGATTACGTTTTCCATTTGGTTCAATGGACCTTGGAGGGGAGGTTCGGTTTCTCTGACATCCAGTGCAGCTCCAGCAAGTTTGTGTTCCAGAAGTGCTTGGGTCAGACCATTTTCGTCGACCACTTCTCCACGTGACGTATTGATAAAAAATGCGTCCGGTTTCATTTTGCAAAAATGCTGATATGTCAACATTTTTTTTGTGTTGGATGTTAATGGGCTATGGCAGGAGACAACATCTGCCTGTGAGAGCAGTTCATCCAGAGTCACAAGTTGTCCGTTCATTTGCTTGAGCTGTGGTGCGTCTGCTGTGAGGTAGGGGTCTGCTGCAATAATTTTCATTCCGAAAGCGTGGGCGCGAGTCGCAGTCAAAGTACCAATACGGCCCATACCAATCAGGCCAAATGTCTTACCATAAAGTTCAGAGCCTGTGAATTTGATTCGATTCCAGCCTCCAGTCAGCGTATCCTGACGTGCCTCTGGAATTTTTCGCAACAACGAAAGCATCAAGCCAATGGTCAATTCTGCTACAGAAAGAGAATTAGCATCCGGAGTAAAGCAGACCACGATTCCTTTATCGTCAGCATACTGTGTATCAACGTTATCGAGACCAGCGCCCGCCCGTGCGATGATTTTCAAATGGGGAGCAGCATCAATAAGTTCCCGGTTGACCTGCGTTTGATTTCTAACGATTAAAGCTTGGGTATTTTTGATTTTTTGTTTGAGCAAATCCACATTCTGCCACAGGTAGGCATCAAATTCGACGTCAAGATCCTTTGTCAGGCGATTCATGGCCG
>JAJDEK010000098.1 GCA_029259875.1 Planctomycetaceae bacterium | reverse complement strand
TAGGAGTTTAGCAATGGGTACTATTTTACGATTGCTAGTATTTATTCCGATGTGTGCAGTGATCGCTAGTAGTTCTGGTGAACCATTGAAGAAAGCATCAGACCAGCTACCTCCCGATGAACTATGGGTCTGTACGATTTTCGGCGGAACTGGACCTTTAGACAATGTTCCGAAGGTACTTTCCAGACGAACTGTAGGCAATGACATCTTTGTCAAAATTAAAAACACAGGCTCAACGACACTTCAATATTATTCAGTCGGGTCTCATCACATCCAATTGTTCCAGGAAGTTGATATCTTTGGCAGGTGGGAAATGGCTTGTTGGGATATTTGTGGAATGGGGAAAGAAACGTTTTTTCTTGAGCCGGAGCAAACAGTGGAATTGCGAGTGCGATTCTGGGATTCAAATAATAGGGAAAGAATGCTGGGGCATTTTACCGAACAGGGGAGTTGGTGCGCTGGTATGGTTGTGCTGGCTACGGAGCCTTGAGTTGAACTCAATTGCTGATTTTAATGTTTAAAGACCTGTACTTTGTCTTATCAATCCACCCGGCCGGGTTGGCGGTTGTTTTTGCCTTTGCGTTTAGTGCCGGAGTCGCCGAGGTCTTCGCGGGCTTTTTCTGCGAGGGTAGTCAAACGTTTGACGACTTTCGGATTCTGATCGGCGACGTTTTTGCTTTCGCTGATGTCATTGCTGAGATCGTACAGAGCCAAACCTGTTTTCTTTTGAATGTAACGACTGGGAGTGCCGCCGCTGCCGGGTTTGTCTTTTAGGCTGCGGTAGGGGTGAGGGAAATGTAGTTTCCATTTGCCGCTGCGGACTGCATTTAAGTGCCTGCCCCAGTAAAAGAGCAGGGCTTCGTGTGGTGATTTTGCTCCCTGTTCTCCCGTCATCAACGGCCAGATGTTTTTGCCATCGATGATGCGGTCGTTTGGCACTTTTCCGCCAGTCAGGTAAGCAATCGTGGGTAGCAGATCAATCGTCATCGCCATTTGAGTGCAGACCGAGCCAGCAGGTATCTGTCCGGGCCAGGCCATGATACAGGGTTCGCGCTGGCCGCCGTCCCATGCAGTGCCTTTACCTTCCCGTAAGGGTAGGGCTGAGCCGGCATGGTTACCGTACGAAAGCCAGGGGCCATTGTCTGAGGTAAAAATCACGAGTGTATTTTTCTCAAGGTTATTCTCCTTGAGCGCCTGACGAATTTGACCAACGGACCAGTCGATTTCCATAATCACATCGCCATAGAGTCCCTGTTCGGATTTGCCTTTGAATTTCTCGCTGACAAACAACGGGACGTGGGGCATGGAATGCGGGACGTAGAGGAAAAATGGTTTGTCGTGATTTTGGTTGATGAAGGCGACCGCTCGTTCGGTGTACCAGGTGGTGAGTTGTGCCTGCTCTTTACCTGTAACTTTCGGATTAATGATGGTTTCATTTTCCATTAATGGCAGATCGGGAAAGCGTTTGCCGGCTGTGGGATGGAAGGGCCACATATCGTTGGAGTAGGGGAGCCCGAAATAATCATCAAAGCCATGTCTGGTTGGCAGGAATTCCGGGAGATGACCGAGGTGCCATTTCCCATAGATGGCGGTGGCGTATCCCTGCTGCTTGACGACTTCGGCGATAGTGGTTTCTTCCGCGTTGATTCCGATCTTCGACTGAGGGCCAAGCGCACCGCGAATGCCGACGCGATTCGGATAGCAGCCAGTCAGCAGAGCGACACGGGAGGCAGAGCAGACGGCCTGAGCTGCATAAAAGTCGGTAAACCGCACGCCCTCTTTTGCCATTTGGTCGAGGTTGGGCGTTTTGATATTGGGTGATCCAAATACGCCGACATCCTGATAGCCTTGATCGTCGGTGAAGACAATCACGACATTGGGATGATCTTTAGGGGGCCGTGCAACCACGGTTGCTGATTGCACGAATGTAGTAGCGAAAATGGTAAGTACAAGACAGAGGCAGGATAATCGTTTTGCATTCAGAAGTCTGGAAGATCTTGTTTCAAAACCGAGCATGAGCCTATTCCTCTGGAAAAGTAATCGAGTTGTTTTATCTCAACTACCTTACCTGAGTGGGGCCCTGTTTTTCAATGGTTGATTCTGTTTACTCTCCGCGAAAGTGGGCATCCTGGACAGGGACCAGTTGTTCGAGGCACGCGTATAAAACACCGGCTGGTGAACCGATGGCATCAATATGTGCGACGATTTCTTCAGGATAGCAGCTGAGGACTTGTGCAGATTCTTCGCGATATACTTCAAAGCGGTGTCTGATGACTTTTTCATTTGCATCATCGGCCCGGTTTTCACGGATCGCGCGGTGACGGATGCGGTGAATCATTTCCTCTTCATCGCTACAGGTCAGGTGTAGTACTTTTAGAACATCAATGTGTTCTTCCAGTATTTTTGACTGCTGGATATTTCTGGGAATTCCGTCCAGAATGAGAATATCTTTGCTCGGCTTATAAAGTGAAAGCGTGGCACGGGCATCAAGCCCTTGTTTCCAAATACGGATGCTGAGTTCATCAGGAACCAGATCTCCGCGCGAGCTGTATTTGTAAATTTCCTGACCTTCAGGAGATTCAATATCGATCGAGCGAAAGACATCTCCACTTGAGAGGTGAAAGAACCCG
>JAJDEK010000097.1 GCA_029259875.1 Planctomycetaceae bacterium | reverse complement strand
GAGTTCCAATAGTTTTTTGACTCTGAGTTACGAACACTCGCTGAAACGACCAGCTTTACTTTCTGATCATGCTGGCTGGCGTGCTTATCCCATTACGATACACAGTTCGTTCAAGCAAAAGACGTTTCAACATCAATTGCATGTTCGACTGACCTATTCTAGTGCTTGTCCTTGTTCAGCCGCTTTATCGCGACAGTTGATTCAGCAGGCTTTTGAAGATGCGTTCGGTGATCGAAGTGAACTCTCTCATGATGAAATTTTTCAGTGGTTGGGAACTCAGGAAGCAATTCTGGCAGTTCCTCACAGCCAGAGAAGCCACGCCGATGTCACCGTGGAATTAGACAGTGGATTGGAAGATTTTCCGATTGAATCCCTGATTGATTATCTCGAACGTGTGATTGCCACTCCTGTGCAAACAGCAGTAAAACGCGAAGACGAGCAAGAGTTCGCGCGCTTGAACGGAGCTAATCTGATGTTCTGTGAGGACGCAGCGCGAAAATTAAAGGCTGCCTTAGAAGAGTACGAAGGTATCAATAATTTTCGAGTCGAAATCAATCATCTCGAAAGCCTGCATCCGCATGATGCTGCGGCCGTCGCGACCAGCTAGCATACGAAAGCCGTTCGCAAGCGTTGGCCTGAGCCCGAAGTAGCCAAGTTGCCTTGCATCTTCGTGTGTGGTGATTGAAAAATTTTAACTACCACGAAATACACAAAAGACACGAAAATGCTTTGATTGCGAGAAACGAATCAGCATAGTATCTAATGCATCAAAGACGATTTAACCCAAGTCTTTAACTCTCTTTTGTCAGTTTGATAAAAGAGAACAATAACATCCTAGTGCTTTGTCAAGCTTGAAATTGAGGGCGGGGAGTGTTGTTTACGTGCTCCGTTGCCGCACTCTTGTGATATCCATCACCCCAAAATTCAAAAATGACACTCCACTAGTAATAGTGGATTAAACGATAGGTTTCCCCCCAAAAAAAATTCGTGATTTTCGTGTATTTCGTGGTAGTACTAGTTCTTTTTGTTAAGACAGAACATTTGGATTTTAGCGGGCTTTTTTATAGCTGGTTAGGAGTTTTTCTACTTCAGAGATTTCGTACACTTTTCCTATTTTGACAAGAGTGGTCACTTTTTTGCGCTTCGTTCTTGCGAAGAGTCGTTCGATGCAATAATTTAGTTTTATTAAAGAATTTAACTTTCGTATTAGCTCAGGAACGTTCACATGCATTTGAAGAGAATACTCACGATCACCTGTCTCTGTCTGGCTGCGATTTGTACTTCACACGCAGCAGCGGGAGAAAAAGTAGTCACTCCCAAGGATGGCGTCATTAAACTGTTCAATGGTAAGAATCTGGATGGCTTATATGTCTGGAATCGCGGGACCGCCTACGAAGATCCCCGCAAGATCTTTACAGTGAAAGATGGCATGCTGCATATCTCCGGCGATGGTTACGGCGGACTGATTACCAAAAAAGATTACCGTGATTATCACATGGTCATTGAATTCAAATGGGGCGAGAAGACTTGGGGCACTCGAAAAGACCGTACTCGTGACTCAGGGGTTCTATTTCATTGCCATGGTCCTGATGGTGGTTACGGGAATACCTGGATGGCTTCTATTGAGGCTCAGATCATTGAAGGGGGTGTCGGTGACATCCTGGTCTTAACGGGAAAAGATCCTAAGACAGGAGCCCCTATTCCAACTTCGTTGACCTCTACGATTACTAAAGACCGGGATGGTGAGAAAGTCTGGAAGAAGGATGGTGAGGAAATCACAATCAGTTCAGGACGCATCAACTGGTGGGGCCGTGACCCTGACTGGGCTGACAAAATTGGATTCCGCGGTAAAGATGATGTCGAAAGTCCATTAGGCGAGTGGACTCGCATGGATGTGATCTGTAAGGGAGGCGACATTGAGTACCAGGTGAATGGCGTGGTTGTGAATGCAGGATCGAATGCGATACCTGATCACGGTAAATTACTGGTCCAGACCGAAATGGCAGAAATGTGGGTCCGAAAATGGGATCTCTATCCATTGGGTAAAGCACCCAAGTACAAAAAATAAACGTTGATTGAAGTGATCAATCCCCCGTTGTGGTCCTTGCCATAACAGGGGATTTTTTTATGCGCAAAGCAACCGTTAATCAGATACTGCCGAATTTTCATCTCCGTCCCGAAGTATGCGATCGGGTAGAATAGGACTATGTGAACTCTCTATAGGTTACGGGAGGTTCCCGCTATCTTTCTTGTTTGTATATGAGGTGACTTGTGAATTTCTATATTGTGTTCCGTTTGATCTGGCAAGCGATATTTCGTTTCAATAGTTACTTAACGACTTTGATTATCATCACGAAGGGCGGGAGTGGGTCAAGCGGTAATTTAAGTGTGATAAGAGTTGGTACCGTGATGATGATTGCTGAGCAGGCTGCGAAATCAGCGCGAAAGCGTTTGATAAGCGTGAAAAAGGAGGTGATCACAGAGAATCGATGCAGAAAGTTCATGCTCGAAACAGAAAAAACCACTTGGTTTTTATAATGCAGAAATCAGCAGGGAGATGTCTATTCAGCGGATAAAAAAAACTCCCATGCGCGCGACGCAGATCCGTAGTTTCTCGAATGGCGCGTTGGTGTCAAGCTGTGAAAATTCACCTGAAAAATAAGAGTAAAATGGACGTTTTCAGCGCCTTGGAATGGTCAAGCGGACTTGATTTTTTACGAGCTTTCCATGTCGTAGTGAATAGTAGTGACTACTGGAGTCTGAGCACGGAAGGCTGTTTACTCTTTTAGTGCGACTTGTGGATCATCGGACGTTGCAAGTTCGGGGATTTCTTCCTGCATGACTGTGAACATTTCAGCCACTTCGGGTTTGAAGACATCACCAATCAGAATATCTACCAGATTCATTTTGAACTGTGGATATTGGCGGAGAAATGTTCCGAAGCTGAAGCCGGGGGCGTAGAATGCATAAACCAGTTTGCGGAAGTTTTCGACACCGTTTCGATAGTCAGGGTACCATTGACTAAGACGTTTTACCGAGAAGTCTTGAGTGTCAAATGCATCGTTGATGGTATCGGCGACTAATTCTCCTGACTTCAAGGCCAGGAAAACGCCACTGGAATATACGGGATCGATAAACCCTAATGCATCGCCTGCCAACATCCAACCTGGACCTGCTGGCTGAGTCGAATGATAGGAGAAATCTTTCGTCGTCATGAATTCGGTAACAGGATGTGCTTCGGCTAACCGTTTTTTAATGCCGACACAACGTTCCACTTCTTGATTGAAGATTTCTTCGCTATTGCCTCGCTCTTTGGAAAACATGTATGCCATGTCGCCCGTACAACCAATACTGACAGTGTTGTCAGGAAGTGGAATGTACCAGAACCAGGA
>JAJDEK010000096.1 GCA_029259875.1 Planctomycetaceae bacterium | reverse complement strand
GCTACGATTGAGGAGCCATGCCCTCGTTTCACTAGGTATCTTTGTGATAATGTTGCAAGGGCAGTTCTATCATGTAACTCCGACTGTGCGCACCAATCGGACAACTGTCATGCTAATGGGGCAATTCAGGTGGGCCTCAATCAATGTGAGGTATTCAAAAGTTAATGTGTTGTTAAACTCTTGGTGCTGTCTGAATTGGGCACTGTCAGAGATTGGCGCTGTCAGAATTTGGCACTGTCAGAATTTGGCACTGTCAGAATTTGGCGCTGTCAGAATTTGGCATGTGGAAATCTGCGAGCTCCCATTCCCCCTTAGCCGAACTTATTAGCACAAGCGCAGTCCACGTGGTACTCACTCCTTCGTTATTACTCAAGTTAAGGTATTCCTTCGTCAACCAGTGATGAGTAATTGCCTCGTCATTCGTACCACTAACGCTAAGTGCGTAGTCCTCAATATCGTCCCGATCTCGCGTGTCAACAAAAACTTCTTCAGCTTGATTGACCTCATGGTTGAGGTCCTCTTCATCAATTGTCTTTGAATTCTTTGTTCTTGCTGACTGTAAAATGTCTCCAAACAGTTTGGAGTTTGCTACTCTTGAATAGTGCTGTTGAAACACTAACATGCTTGTCCAGTTACCTCTGTTTTGGACCACATCTACCGGTTCACCAACTTCCAATAAGAATGTGGCCACAGATTTTCGTGTGGACTTAGCCGTGAAATCTTTGGGGACACCACACTTGTGCAATAGGCGCTTGCACTCAGACGCCAACGTAGTCACTGCAACTGGATGGTGAGGGTTTGGATAGCCAGGAGTTGGTACTTCCAAACTGCTCCTCCACACACTTGCTGGTTGTTTCCACTCGTCTTCCTTGGGTGCCCGTTTCCACGCGGGACTTGAGTGTAATTTCCACAAATAAATTCTAAAAAGTCTGACTGCACAGAACGGTTGTGGTTTTGATGTAGGCACTACCGGTTCCCATTTCCATCTCTTGGAAGCTTTTCTTCTCATGAACAACCACAACACTCCTAGGGGGTATCTCGGGGGTGTTGGTGATTGCCACTCATAGGTTCTGATTTCCCAAATGTCAATGTTTCTTCCAATTAGAACTAAACGTAATGCCATGTGAGCCATACCTCTAAGGGTAGCTAGATACTTTTGATTGTAGGCAGCACCAGGGGAAAAGAATCCTTTCTTCTCCAAATCTGACAGAACATCTGCACAATACTTCGCCCATTGTGTGAAAAATGCGGCGAAATCAAAGGCGTCACCGCCTGTTGCTTTGAGGGAGATTTGACAGTAATAGTCCACCAATGCTTTCAGGCCTACGTCAGGGTTGTGTAGGGCCCGTTTCCACAGTGTAAAGGTGGCTGCACATACCATCCAAGACTTGATAATGTGTGATACAGATGCAATTGAAAAACCTCTTTCAGTCATGCGTTCCACTTCTAACATAACCGCGTAAATGTCTTCGTCTTCGGTCACTTTCCAGAAATCGAAATCTAAACGTTTGCACGCGTGCGCGAAATGTCCCACCGCGTAACCGTTGGTCGCGTGTCGAAAGGTCTTCACTGTCTCTTGTCTTGTGATCTTTCCCATCTTTGGTGCGTGTTCTTCCAAATGTCTTGCTAAAATAGCCAAAACACAATGGCCCATCCCGGCGGTGGCATACTCTGTCCCCAGCAGTTCGCGAAGAGCGAATGTTGGGCCGAGAGGGTCCAGCTTTTTCTTGCCAGCTGCTGCAGGAGGGGGTACCACGTGGCTCCTCGCCATGATGGCGTCAGTAGCACGCCACTGTGGCCCCGTAGTGAATGTTTTGTTGATGTCTTGTAGTCCATCAGCTCGCGTATCAGTTTCACCACTGCCGGTATCACTTTCCAAGGTGGGTTCGCCCAAAACACCTCCTTGGCTAGTAGTTGAACTGGAATTGTCAATGCGTTTATCCAAAACGCTCCTAGTGCTGGTTGTTTTGACACAAATCTCTTCGTTTGCCTGTTTTCCCGTGTTGCAAACAGGTCTATCGTTGGTGTCACTTGAAACATTTGGCAGACTTTCTTGAAAATCGTTGGATTGAGCTTGTAGTCCATTCTGTCTTGCTTGAGTCTGCTCAGCCAGTCCGGTCTCACGTTGTCTTCGCTCGCTATCCACGTCGCGGTCACCGTCAGGTTTCGCGTAATCAATAGGCGTCGGAGGGTCTTCGTGTGAAAATGTAGGATTGCTTTTCGTCCAGATTTCAGTCGGTTGACGTACGCTAGGGCTACCGTGTTGTCCACTTGTAGGTGTACGTTCGCGTTGGTCACGTTGAAGTAGTTGATGAAGGTTCGTGCTGCGGTTATCGCGGTCAGGAGTTCCTTCACTTCTATGCGACGACTTAGATCTTTTCCTCTCCAAAATCCGCTCATTTCTTGGTACTTTTCCCCTTCCTTCTCTGTTAAAAGTTGCGCGGTCGCGCCGTATCCCGTGTCGCTCGCGTCCGTTGCTATCAGCAGTTGTGTAGCCTGTGGTGATAGCGGAACCGGAGTGGGATCTTGAAGGTAAACGCTCCAATCTAGGAGAGCTTGATGTACCTCTGCCTGCTTCGTTATGTGGTGGTGAAGTGGGAGATTGTGAATCTTCTGCAACAAATGCTGAATTGGTCTCGTTATCAGAGATAGAAATCGGCCTGCTGGGGCTGCGGCCTGAAATACGCCTTGCAGACTCAGCAGGTCTCTCTTGCAGAGTGTCTTTCGGGTCTTCATTCTTCTCACCAGGCTTCGAATCTTCGCCAGTTTCGTCGACGTCAATGTCACTGTGTGTGTCTTTGTGTTCCAATGGAATCCAAGGTAATCTATACTTTGAGTAGGAGTGGCTACGGATTTTGACTGATGAATCCAAATCCCAGCTGCTTCCAATAGGCCTTGGACGAGGCGGTGAGCTACTTCTGCTTCGCTCTTCGTCTTGCTGACTATCAGGATGTCGTCGAGATAGTCGATCATCACTACACCCATATCTCTTGCTATCTTCAGTACGCCGCACAGCAATGTTGTCCACCAAAGGGGTGCCCAACTTGTACCGAACCCGAGGGTTTCCAATTGGAGTGGGCCGAACTTTTTGGTGTTGATGACAATCTTCACGTTTGATGGGTGTGGACACAGGTGGTTGTATGCGTCTTTGATATCCAACTTTGTGACGTAATCGCCACGAGCTAGTAGGTTGGATATGTCCTTGAAATTGGGTAACCGAAAATGTGGGGGTGCTGGAAGTTGCTCGTTTAAAGGTCTCAGGTTCCACACTAGTCGGTGCCCCGATAGGTCTGGCTTCAGGACGGGAAACCAATGCACCCACCGTTCTGGGGATTGGTTTTGGTTGCACAGTGGTCGAAGTACTTGTCGTTCCAGGTATGTTGTAATTACTTCGTCCAATTCGTCGTGTTGCAATGCTGGAGTCGGCGGAGTGGCTGCGTCCGATTGGTACCGAAATCCGTACAGCGCTAGTCTTCGGGCTTCCAAATCTTTCACGTGCTCCACCCAGAATCTTCGTCGCAGACGAAGTCGCATCGGCATTGGTGTGCAATCCGGGAGTTTGGGGTATTTCGTCCCCATTCTGGAGGTGTACTCCCTCCACCTCCTCAATTTGTTTTCATTTCCCTCCGCTATCGCGGGGGGGACCCCTACCTCGTCCACCGCTACCTCCTGGGCCTCCTCTACCGCCACCACCTCTTCCTCTTCCACCGGAATTGCTGCGTTGTCCCGGGCTTTGTGATCTCCGAAAGCCCCGAAACCGACGCCGACCTCCGTAACCGAAGGAACTCGTGTTGCCACGAGATGATTGTGTTGTGGTGGTGGTGTTCCCCCCTTGAAAAATTTTAGCAGCTTGTTGTACCTTTTTAACCTCCTTGGCCTCTGTAGTGTCTAACAATGGTTTCTTTGCTGCTGCAAAAGGGGGCGTTACATAGGGTTTCAATCCTTTGTAAGACTGCTTTCTTCTAAATTCTAAAGTTGCGAGTGCTTGACAAAACATGACACTCACAACCTCAACTTCCTCTCTTAATCTTGCTTCGTCTGACCCAGGTTGGACTTCGGGGTGTAATTCTGAAATGGTTTTCTTCAAACCTAAAAGATGGTCGTAGACGGGGCTCAAAGATGTCATGGCACTGTACAGTACCGTGTCTTCTTTGCTGAAATCTACTCCTACTGTGGTCGGCGGGACTGAATATCCGCCAACATGAATTTGAAGATTTTCAAAGAAATCTTTGGAACTTTTGGCTGACTCAAACATCTCTTTACATGCTGACAATACCTGGTTATGCTGCTTCGTAACATCTCGCCTCTTCGGGCGTAGTTCATCAGGTAAATCATTGTAAATAACAACATCAGCATTGTTGTCCTTGGCTGCTTTTTGCTGTTCCTTCGCTTCACGTTCATTCTCCTTGGCTACTTTCTCCTTCATTTGAGCTTCGTACAGCTCTAACTTGTTGAAAAGCGCTTGGCAATTACCCAGTATGTCAATACTGTTGAACTTGTCTGCTGCTTGTTTCCAACTCGCTTCGCTTCCAATTGGTTGTGCGGAATCAAGCGGGTTGGGGAAGGTGACTGGTTTGCCGTTGCCGTCTAAGAAGTCTGCATCCTTTGGTGTTTCTCCTGCAAAGTTGGTTAGTATCATCAGCAGCACAGTCTTTGCGGACGATGCGCTGAACTTTGCAGCTTGTTCGGTACCCATTAAGGAAATACAGAGGGCGCCCGTTTGGCCCAACGTTAGCGAATCAATTATCGTACTAGCTTGTTGTAGTTGTTGCGTGTTTGCATGATGGTACGCCACCCTGAACCGTAATACTGGTCCATGGACAGGATGGTTCTCCGGCGCTATCATGCTACTATGCCCTTTCGGGCCGGAACACGTTGTTTCTTGTGTCTTCTGTGTCTTGTGTACTTTGGCTAGCGGGGTTGTTTCTTCTTCAGCCCCCTAGCCGGCGTGAGCAC
>JAJDEK010000095.1 GCA_029259875.1 Planctomycetaceae bacterium | reverse complement strand
AGCGAGTTTCGTGTTCTGGCTACTTCGCAGAAATCCATTGATGGCTGTGGAATTCATCATAAACAGCGCTTGAGGAACATCTCCGGTGATTTCGTCCTGTGCGGTTGAAGGATCATAGGTAAACAGATTGCTGAATTGACTGCGGGCGGTGCGGTTGCCCCTGTTATATCGATCCCTGATATTACGGTTTGCCTGAAGGTCATCCACGCCGAATACTTGAGTGATCGCAGTAAAAACCTGATCCCCTCGCAAGCGCGTGGGAGATTGTGCAGCAAAAGGTGTGTGCATTTCGCCTGGTTTCTTGGTTTGCATTTGTCGCTGATAGGCTCGCGTGTTTGTGATCGTGCGGTAGAGCCACTTCAGATCGTATCCACTGGCCGTGAATCCGTTTGCCAGAGTGTCTAAAACCTCGGGATAAACGGCACTGCGTTCCGGGCCAATATCATCAATGGGCATGTAAAATCCTTCACCTAGCATTTCAGCCCACATGCGGTTTACAATCGCCCGAGAAAACCAGGGATTCGATTTGGACGTGAGATATTTTGATAGAATTTCCCGTCGCTCCATATCTTTCAGCCCTTTAGGAGATGCTTTTGTTCCGACAAATAACACGGGGTGAACTACCTTACCAGAAGCTGTTGGATCATTTAAATCGGGCATCAGATATTCGGGTGTAGCACGTCGCGTATTGGCTGGTAGAGCAATGCTTTTAATTTCTTTGATTGTCAGTGCTTTATCTGCATTTGAGTCTCCACGAGTTAGCATTTGCTCAAAGTTTCTCGCTAAGCGAGATCGTTTGACTTCTGTCTCTGTCAGTTTTCCATCACGGTTACGGTCGAATGCTTTAAAAAGCGGTGAGGGATCTTCAAACATTTGCAGACGTCGATCATACTGACTGCCTTGATCCATCGAGACAACTTCAAAGGAGCGAGGCATCGCATCGCGAACAGGGCGCACCCGAACGCGAGGAAAGAATGCCGCCAGTTCATGAAAACTGTCTCGTTTCCATTTGTCGGTGGGATGATCATGGCAGTTGGCACATTGAATCTGGATTCCCAAAAAGATCCGAGAGGTTTCGGCAGCTAATTCTGCGGGTTCGCCTTGATGAGCGAAGATCAGCGCGGTGCTTCCATTTTCACGGACATCCCCGGTTGCTGTCAGTAAATCGGTGGCGATTTGATCCCAGCTTTTATTTTCGTTGAGTTGGGTTGTCATCCAAGCTTCGAATTCGGACTGATTGATTCGAGAGCGAATGTCTGTCGCACGGAGGTAGATCACATCACGCCAATACCGTGCCCAGTTGACGGCATAGCTTTCTGAATCGAGCAGCTCGTTGATGCGAATCTTCCGTTTATCAGGACTGGCATCCAGGCCAAACAGGATGACTTCAGAAGAAGTTGGTTTTCTTCCCGCCAAATCGAATGTCACACGGCGGAGAAAATCTTCATCGTTGGCCAGTTTCGCTGGTTGAATCTTTGATTTCTTGAGTTCCGCTTCAATCTGCTGGTCAACCTGCTGTGCTGCTACGGTTTCATCGACTCTTTGCCGTTTAGTCGATTGTGAGCCACTCTTTGTTGCTGCGAAAGTGGAAGAGTGGCATAATGGGGCCGACAATGTAAATAGAAAAAGGCAAACAATTTGTGTCGTTCGGTTTACGGAAAAACTCGTCATGACTTTTCACCTGATTTGGAGTAGGAAGAAGCTTGTCCCTTAGTCGATCCAGGAGTCAGATAGACTCAAATGACTGGCTGATGGGAATTTAACCCTCTCCATATCTTGATGTATCGAAAAAAAAGACGTTTTTTCGGGAAATAAAATAATCTGAAGCAGAAATGCAGACAGGTAGGACAATGGAACAGAGCACTTTGGTATTACTTATCATTTTTTCAGGAGTGGCCATTGTCATTGGTGGTGTGCTCTTTTTTCGTCTGCATGCGTTTCTGGCTTTATTAGCCGGGGCGATTTGCGTAGGAGTTTTGACCCCTGCTTCACAAATTGAAGAGACGTCACTGCGAAAAAATAAACTGAAATTGATTGAGGTTGGTGAAGATAATCACAACATCCAAATTGAAATCAACAAGTTGGGTTCTATTCAACCCGGTATGCTGCTCCTCATCATGGGACGTGACCAGCCGAAATTCCCGCTGATTCCAATTGCGGAAACAGAGGTCAAACGCGTCACTGCCAAATTTACAGAAGCGGGCAAGCGAATTGCGATTGCCGACTTGCGAATTCGTGAGGGCAGTGCCAGCCGTCTCGTTCAATTGGATGATTTTGCCATTACTCCTGCTAACTATCAGGCAGCGATTATACAGGGTAAAAAATCAGTAGGAGAACGCGTGGCCGCTGGCTTTGGTTCCACGTGTACGAAAATTGGAATCTTAATTGCATTGGCTGCCATTATTGGAATGTGTTTGCTGGAAAGTGGAGCTGCGGAGCGTATCGTCCGTTCGTCTGTTAACTTTGTAGGAGAAAAACTGGCACCGCTGGCGTTTATGGCCAGTGGGTTTTTGTTGGCGATTCCGGTTTTCTTCGACACGGTATTTTATCTGTTGATTCCACTTGGAAAGGCGATGCGTTTCCGGACTGGTAAGAACTATCTGTTGTACGTACTGGCGATTGTCACCGGAGGCACAATGGCTCATTCGTTGGTACCACCCACACCCGGGCCGTTGTTTGTGGCGGAACAATTGGGGGTAAATATTGCCACAATGATGATCGGTGGCATGATCGTCGGCAGTATCGCGGCTCTGTTTGGTTTGGGCTATGCCGTGCTGATCAACAAACGCTGTGTGTTGCCGTTCCGTGATTCTGCCGATGTGACCAAGGAAGACCTGACCAAGCTAGCCGCTAGTCGATTGGAAGACTTGCCAGCGTTGTGGCTGTCACTCACTCCTATTCTGTTGCCGGTATTTTTAATCGCCGGTTCCACGATGTTGAAATTCGAATCCATCAAAAATTTGTGTTCCCCCGAGATACAATCGCTGATTTTGACATTGGGAAATAAAAATATGGCGCTTGGTATCGCGACGGTGATCGCGCTCGCGACTCTGATTCGTCAGAAAAAGTCATCATTGGCTGAACTTTCGACTTCAATTCAAGCATCACTGTCCACAGGAGGCGTGATTATTTTGATTACGGCAGCCGGCGGCGCGTTTGGTGGCGTGTTGCAACAAACGGGTGTCAGCGACCTGATCGAATCTCTGCCACAAGTTTCTCCTTTGATGCTGGTAACCTTGGCGTTTTTGATTACTACGGCCATCCGTAGTGCGCAGGGGTCTTCCACCGTCGCTATGATTACTACAGTGGGCATCCTGGGGGGCATTGCCGAATCTACTACACTCGGCTTTCACCCGGTTTATCTGGCTCTGGCGATTGGCTGTGGCTCCAAACCGATCTCCTGGATGAATGACAGTGGTTTTTGGGTCATCGGAAAAATGAGCGGCATGACCGAAGGAGAAACATTAAAATATGTGACACCGATGACTGCTCTAATGGGCATCGTCGGCTTTGTGATCGTATTACTGGGAGTACAGTTTTTCCCGATGGTTTGAAATTGTTTGGCCTCTGACGTGCGTTTTGTAATTCTCTAGTTCATGTTCATTGAAAGTCGTGTTTGATAAGGAACTCACTCCAAATGAAAAATAGGCTCGCAGGTGCTACTGTATTATTTATTTCAGTTACAATTGTGCTCGTGAGCAATGTCCCAACCTGGGGACAGTCAATTGATATTGGCTCTCGACGTGAACTTTTTGTTGATAAGCATTTGATTGACAAAATGCAACAGGCGGAGCTGAAGTTACATAGTCCCGTGAAAGCACCACGGCCCAAGTCTCCACTACCTGTGCGTCATATGGTAACCGTGATCAAGGACGGTGATCTTTATCGAGCGTATTGGCGTGGTGCTGACAAGAGCTTTAAGGGGAATATTCATACCGGGCACGCTGGCGAAATCGTGTATTACGCAGAAAGTCGCGATGGACACGAGTGGGCGTTTCCGAACTTGGGGTTGCATGAAGTGAATGGGACGCGCGAGAATAATGTCATTCTTGCCAAGCAGCCTCCTTTTCTGACAAACTTCATTCCTTTTCTTGATACGCGCCCTGGAATCAAGCCGAGTGAGCGTTTCAAGGCGTTAGCCGGCTATCCGGGACCGGGTGACAAGCGAGGTCTCAAAGAGGCGGGCAGGGGACTTTTTGCATTTGTGTCAGCCGATGGAATGCATTGGACCAAGAAAAACGAAGTCATTCCCTACCAGCCAGAGTGGCGTCATGCGTTTGATTCAGCGAATGTTGCATTTTGGTCGGAAGCCGAAAATTTGTATGTTTGTTATTTTCGAACGTGGACGGATCCCGAGCGGCTACGGAGCATCAGCCGGTCCACATCGCCGGATTTTGAGAATTGGAGTAAACCGGTTGCGATGAATCCCAACTTGCCGGGCGAGCATCTTTATACCAATCAGACGCAGGCATACTTCCGTGCTCCGCATATCTATATCGCGTTGCCTACGCGATTTGTACCAGGTCGAGGCGACGCACCCGACTACGACAAGCGAGATGTCAACGCCACAGATATCCTTTTCATGTCGACGCGCGCGGGTTCCACAAAATACGACCGGATTTTCACGCACGCTTTTATTCGACCGGGGCTCGATCCCGCGCGGTGGCGTAACCGATCTAACTACGTGGCGTTGAACGTTGTTCCCACGGGGTTTGCAGAGATGTCGATCTATCACCGGAGCGGTGATCGTTATGTGTTACGTACCGATGGGTTTGTCTCTGTCAACGCTGGTTCTGAAGAAGGTGAGTTGTTAACCAAACCATTGATTTATTCGGGTAGCCAATTGTTCCTCAACTTCAGTACCAGTGCAGCAGGTAGTTTGCGAGTCGAGATTCAGAAAGCAGAGGGAATGCCGATTCCTGGGTTCACTCTCAAAGATTGCTTGCCTGTGATCGGAGATGAGATAGAAGGTTCAGTCGGCTGGAGCGGTGGTACTGATTTGGCATCACTTGCCGGTCAGCCAGTGCGTCTACGGTTTGTGATGAAGGAATGTGATTTATATTCGTTTCGCTTTCAAAAATAAACTAGTTTCGATGTTCGATTTTAATTCGTACGTCATTAGCCATTTACCAAGGACCTACGACACATGTCCGATGAAGCTACTAAATCCGAAACAAGTATTTCCCCTTGGCGTATTACAAGTTGGATCTGTTGTAGTGTCGTTGTCATTAGTGTGATTTTCTGTGTTATCATTGCGGCAATCCGTAGTGAAGGTCTCACTCAGGTTACAGTGACAGCACTTAATGAAGAAGCTGAACCACGCGATCATGCTTTGCCACTGATCAAACAGAAGGATGCATTGCCTGATTACGAAATCGTAGTCATGACTCAAGACGGATTCAAAACTAGACTCGGAGCGAAGCTCAACACTTCAGCAAAAGACGGGCTGGATTGGACGCTCAATGATCCCATTTCAGTCGCTGAAATCACAGGCGTTCGGTTACAAGATCAGGATAAAGTGATCTCAGATGCCATTGCTGAGGTACAGATTACCGATAAATCTGTAGTCGCAGGGAACTATCGCTTTGATTTTCAAACTGAGCACTCAGCGGCTGTAGGTGTGCAATCCTTTTTCAAAACACCAATTGGTATCGCGATTGCAACTGCATTCTTAATCGCAGTGATTCTCATGCTTGTCAGTGCATTTTTCTTATTATTTGGGTGATTTATCATTGTGATTTTGGTTAGCCCAAAATCGCCTCAAGTATATAGACGCTAGCTACTCATTCGTAATTCGAGGGAATCCAATATGCAATATGACGCAAAAACGCCTGCTGAATACATGGATATGCTGGAAGATGATTGGCGGCGGGAAACACTTTTGAGCCTCCGAGCTATCATTCACTCAAAAGCTTCGAATTTTGATGAAGAGATCCATTATAAAATGCTAAGTTACGGTGATGGTAGAGGCCCTCTGTTTCATCTTAACGCACAAAAACATTATGTCAGCCTTTATGTAGGTGATGCGAAAAAAATAGATTCTGATGGTAGCCTTCTAAAAGGGATTGATGTGGGAAAAGGGTGCATCCGATTCAAAAAATCGGTGTCTATTTCTGAGACACGCATCGATGAATTTGTTGCGCGCGCAGTTGCATTATGGAAGCAAGGTGAAGATTTAGGCTGTTAATAAACTCGCTTTGCAAGATGGATATGTAGTAAGTATCTGGTGTTTATGATTTTAGGATGTATCTAAAATGGCCATAGAGAATGGTGTCATGGATTCAGGGTTTACTAAGATGGCTCACAAAGAGCGTCAGTGTCCCGGTTGCCGACTTCGAATGCCTGCCGACGCAACTGCTGCCTACGCTGGTTATTACCACTGTTCTCCTGAGTGCTGGAGTGTTTATAGCGAGGTTTTGGGAACTCAGTACGGCAACGCGATTATTTTTGGACAGGTCCATCAGATGACAGTCGATGCCTATGCACTTCAGCATGCAGGTGGTTCCCACAAGGATAAGTCGATTGCGATCCATCTTTCAGGCTTGCATGCAGCGAACAATCTCGGAATTCCTCAGACACAAATTCCTCGTTTACTCCAGCGACTTACGAATCATATTAAACACTGGCCCTATTATGCACCTCCACAATCAACTGGCCCGATGACGGTTTTCGATATCGCGCTGGCAGGTACGCCGGAAGAACACATTTCACGCGTCAAGAAGTGGACTGATTTCGTATGGAATGCCTGGTCGGATCACCACCCCAAAATTGCGTTGTTCGTTTCGTCACACCTGCATTAGCATCAATCTCGTAGAACTCAGTCTAATACCATGTTAACACTCGGGATCACCAAGAGTCAGTTCTGTTAAATACAATCAACAAAGTTAGAAATTACGTGGTCTTACTATGAACTACAAAATTGTTTCGCTGGCAGAAAGGTATGATTTATTTGAAAGACAGGATAAAGTCTGT
>JAJDEK010000094.1 GCA_029259875.1 Planctomycetaceae bacterium | reverse complement strand
ATATGAAACAGAATTTCCCAATCAATACCCAACCGATCCTAACCAAGAATTAAGAAATAAGTTATCACAACGATACTCTAGTTCCTCGGTTGTAGGAACTCTGCAGAATCTTGATCCTCAAAGAGCTTACGCATTCTACCTGGAAGTAAACCGGATGATTGACTCACGTCATGTCCAACCTCCTTCTTATGATGTTAGAACTAAGAAATCCTTACAGAACTTGATTTTTGCTGTGGAAAATCGACAATTTCTGAGTGTGAATCGTATTTCAGCATCACCCGAACAAATTAGATTGGCACAGCAAAAGTGGCAGCAATTGATGGATCAAAATCCAGCTCGTACCCCTCAGGAAGCTGTGGCAGTATTACGTCAAGCAGCTGACATTGCTGGGAGTCATCTACGAATGCAGGCGACTGGAGTAATTTATGAGTTTGCCTATGGTTCATTGTATGCTCTCGATAAACATTCACGATTTGAATTTACTCCCAGTGTGTCCGGCCCACGAGTCGATGTGGGAGGTGATAATGTGGTGGGTGTTGGGATTCAGCTCAAGACGCATCGTGAAGGGGCAGTAATTCTGCGAACACTTAATGGAGGTTCTGCACAAAGAGCCGGGCTCCAACGAGGGGATGTGATAGTGGGAGCAAATCAACGTACTTTAGCCGGGCTTTCTCTTGATGAGGTCGCAGATTTGATCACGGGTCCTACCGGCTCAACCGTTTCTCTCGATGTTCGTAGGGGAAGTAAAAATGCCAGGATCAACTTGAGTCGTCAATCCATTCGAATCACAAACATTAGTGAAGTGAAAATGGTTGACTCACAACAAAAAATTGGTTTGATTCGATTGGAAAAATTTGGAGAGGGAGCAGTTCAAGAGCTAGATCAGGCACTGTGGAACTTGCATCGACAAGGTATGAAATCTCTAGTGTTCGACTTACGGGGAAACCCAGGAGGTTTATTAACTGAAGCGATTGCGATTTCGAATCGATTCGTTCCCTCTGGTCAAATTGTTTCTACTCGGGGGCGAAACCAAGGTGACAACACTGTTGAATCGGCCACTCAAGAACGAACTTGGAAATTACCGTTGGTTGTGTTGGTTGATAATGATAGTGCCAGCGCTAGTGAGATATTCGCTGCCGCTGTTCAAGAGAATCGACGAGGGTTGATTGTTGGCAGAAAAACTTATGGAAAGGGAACAGTCCAAACACATTTTCCTTTACAATCTGTCGCGGGAACCTTTTGGCTCACAACGGCCAAGTTTTATTCACCGACAGGTCGCGAAATGGCAGGAACGGGTGTAAATCCTGATGTTCCTGTAAATATGTCTGAGCGTGAATTGGAAGAGGTTGGCCCTCTTGATCGAGATCTTGAAGCAGGTTTAAATGCAATTTTAAGCCAAAAACCTAGTGAACTCGTAAATAATCTGCCATTACAAAAGCAGGCAACTCCAATGCGATTTCAATTTTCAGGTTAATTTAAACTCCTTTGCTAACCAAGTTTTTACTTGTTCCTGATAAAGTTAAGGCTCTCGTTTTCTTGCCTGTTTCGATACAAAGCAGCGTGCTTTTCCGGTTGCCCCGGGTATCAAGACTGGTATGATGCGAGAGTCTTTTTTTAGGCTATACAGAAATTCATTTGTAAATGAATTCCAATAGTGATGGTTTTAGTTTGTTAAGTTCTTAAGATTTAAAATGAAGTGCGCAATTAGCCAGGATATCAAAGCTGGCGCTGATTTGATTCGTAATGGTGAACTTGTTGCGTTTGCAACGGAGACCGTTTATGGTCTTGGAGCGAATGCCCTCAATCCAGAAGCAGTCGCCCAGATTTTCGAAGTGAAACGAAGGCCTTACTTTGATCCACTGATTGTTCATATTTCTAATGTTAATCAGCTTGAAGATCTAACTCTTGGGTTATCAGAACAGGCGAGAAAACTTGCAGACCATTTTTGGCCAGGTCCCTTGACTCTGGTACTTCCTAAGAAGAAAGTGATTCCTGATCTTGTTACTGCTGGCTTAGAATCAGTTGCTATTCGTATCCCTGCACATCCCGTCGCCCGACAATTATTAGAAATTTCAGGATTACCAATCGCGGCGCCAAGTGCGAATAAATTTGGTTGCCTTAGTCCTACGCAGGCCAAACATGTGGAAGAGCAGTTTGGAACCGAAATAAAACTCATTTTAGATGGTGGTCCATGTGCCGTAGGCGTTGAGTCTACTGTAATTCAATGCATTAGTGACTTACCGGTTTTACTCAGGCCTGGCGGAGTTTCTCTTGAAGAGATTGAATCATGCATAGGCCAAGTGCGTCTTGCAGAGATCGAAGACCATGCAGAAACAAATTCTCCGCTCAGTCCTGGTATGTTACCAAGGCATTATGCCCCACAGACTCGTTTGTTTATTGTGAGTAATCTGGATGAAGTACCTAAAACGGGTACAAATGGATTGTTGAGTTTATATCCCATTGAGGAAACATGCTTGAAAGAATGCCATTTTTCTGCTCAGGAGATACTATCTCCAACCGGGGATTTGAAACTCGCTGCAGGTAAGTTTTTTACAGCTTTGCGGAATCTTGATGCAGCAGGAGTCGATAATATTGTTGCGCTACGTATGCCAGAAAAAGGGTTAGGAAGAACAATCAACAACCGTTTAGAGCGTGCGGCGGCCTCGTGATCAAAGAGTCATTCCGGCATTTTCCCGAAATTCTGTGATACTTTTATGAATTGTGGCGAAGAATTGAGCGCGATTAATGGGCTTGGTCGCATAGTGATTACATCCTGCTGCAATACATTCTTCTCTCGCTCCACTCGTTGTATGGGCGGTTAAAGCAATAATCGGATAAACAAAACTCTTTGACCTCAGAAGCTTTGTCGCAGCATACCCATCCAGTTCTGGCATTTGCATATCCATTAATATCACATC
>JAJDEK010000093.1 GCA_029259875.1 Planctomycetaceae bacterium | reverse complement strand
GGTTATCAGCCAACTATTGATAAAAGGAATTGTCATTACCGAAAACGCGCTTCCAAAACCAGCAAGCGCGGTAGCACGTCCACGTTTTCGTTCGAACCACTCTCCGACCATCCAGACTGAGATGAGGGTGAGCGCCCCTTGTCCCAGACTGCGCACTAAACTAAATCCAATATAAAGCCCGGTTAAGGTATGAATTTGAGACATACAAAAGCAGGCGATTGCCAAGCCCGTTGCAATTAACGGCAGCATGATTCGTGCGCCCCAGCGATCAAGCATTCGACCCACGAAGGGTAACAGGCAGGCGCTGACAATCGTGGCAACTCCATAAGCTAATGAGTACTGTGTTTCCGTTAAACCCAGTGCGGTACGCATCGGGTCTTTGAAGACAGCAATCGAAAACGATTGTCCCGGGGCCGACAAAAATTGTGCCATCGCGGCAATACCGAGCATCGTCCAACCTGGAAAGTACTTATGGTTGGGTGAAGAATTCTCTTCAGGAGGTGGACTAAGTTTCGCATTGGCTAGCGAAGACTGCGAGTTCATTTTGTGGTTTTCTTCCCTGGTATCGTTGAACAGTCAGCGCGGGAGCGCGACCGGTGGGGTGGAGTCGACTATAGCAGAAGAGTAGTCGCAAGCGTAGCGTACTAAAAAGTAGAGACTGACAAATACCGCGATCTTCACAGATTAATGACTGGATCTGAATGATATTTTCGTTTAAATCAAGGGTTTTGCGATGAATGCGAGAAGGTTAGATTCCCAGCCAATTGTTGAATAAGAAATCGAGTCGGCCACTCAATAAGGCGATTCGACCCATAACTGTGTAGGCAAAACTGGCCCCGAAAGTAACCATCAAAAACCAGATACCCAGCCGTGAAATGTATTTGACAACCCCTTCATGTTCGATTGAGAAAAAGAAGTAGACCATACAGGATGTGACACCCACAATGACAATAGTGTTCCGCAGTGATTGAATCCAGAGCAGAGAGCCATCAGCAGAAAATACGATGAAAGGCATGATCGTATTTTGAATTTGTCCAATAAAGTCTGCTTCCAGATAGCTAATGAGTCGGATGCCCGCCGTGGCGCCAATAAAGAAAGCTAAAGGCCAACGCGCAATCCAGGTGCCTTTTGGTGCCAGACGCCATAAAAGTAAGACACTCAATACAAGTGGAATCAGATAGAGTAGATCGCTTTGAACATCTTCCGAGATATCAGGTAAAAAACTCATGCGGGCGTAACCAGGTAAGAGTTTCGCAAACAGGTTGGTCACAATTTCTGTCCAGAATGCGACTACCATTGCATAAGCGGCTGAGACACCCACAAAGACGGCTTCGGTAAATTTGTAGAGTGGATTATCACCATACAAAAAGGAGAAAATCGCCAGCGTACAAAAGGCAGCCACCCATAATCCGAGAGTGCGCGATAAACTAAAACTAACGCCGGGTTTTCCTTTTTCTTTTTCAGAAACCTGTTTATAGGTTGACCAACGGTAGGTTTGCTCTTGAGCTTCCGGCAGTGAAGATTTGCCCTCAACGGGAACTTCGCGAACGTAAACCTCGCCTTTATCCCTAAATAACTGTATGGCTATCAGGCTCAATCCGCCAAATACCATCAATAAGGTCCAGATAAGTGTCGACTGTTTCATTAAGCTGTTCCCTGCTTTCGTTCCCAAAAATAGATCACATTACCTAATGCAATCAGGCCAATGAGCAGCACATGTGCGACCAATTGGGGACCCATACGTTTTAGACCTTCTTTGGCTGCGGGGTTATCATTCAGTTCGGGATAACGGTTGATAATGGCTTGTTCATATTCCGCTGCCCCTTTGATTGCAGCTAGCATTCCCGTCAGTTGTTGGGGAATATAAGGTAACATGATAGGTGCCTGGACTCCGGTGCAACCAATAACAGTGGGAATATCAAACGGAGCCGAACCGTAGAGCACCCATTCCTTCGAGCCAGGATAGCCGGCACTGACATTACACAATAAATCGACCTGTTGAATATTCTTCAGGTTTTTGGTGAGTGGGATGTCGTTAAGATTGGTGCCTTGGACATCGGTGTCATATGACTTTTTCAAATCTTCTACAACCAGTTTAATGACTCCTTCATTTCCGGCGCGAAATCCCAGGTTAACGTATTTGCTTCCATATTTTCCTTTGTAAGTTTCGGGGTAGTCATTCTCCAGGAGATCAGTAGACCTTTGAATCATAGGGCCACCTTGTGGCCAGAGTGTCATGAAATAGATATTGTGTTTTTTCAAAGCACAATGACGGGTGAATGCCGATGCCATCGGTTGGAGTTCCCCCTCACTGGCTGGATCATAATCTAATGCCATGACCACATTGGAACCGTCGGGCAGGTTTTCTACCGCATTGAAGACAGCCATGACTTGATCCGATGTTTTTTCCGGAAATGTCATACCCATGATAAGAGGAATCGCGACGGCCAAAAACATCGCTAAGAAAATCCATCTACGATCTAAGGTTTGTAGTATTTTGAGCATCGTTCACGCCTCCTGATCTGATCCAAGGTAAGAACGATCGACCCCCAGTAAGACTTTGAGAGAAGTCGAAGCGACTCCCAATGCGATGCCAATCGTAATCGCTCGCATACCGGGAGTTGTAAAGTCGTCCATGATGATTTGTGATAAATGTGGTAAATGAAAATCACTATAAGTGATGCCGCTGGAACCAATAATTGGTTCGTTCGGAAGCCAGCCGGTTAACCAGACACCCGCGTAGGTGCGTCCGAGTAAGACGATCACAGCAATCAGTAGTAAGATAGTGGCTTCGGTATTTTTCGCACGAAACGCGCGAAAGGCGGCAGAAGAAATATAAAAGGCCAATAAAGCAAACATGGTTGCTGAGAGGGGATAAAAAATATATTCGAAGAGCCACCAGAAAGCACTACCTTCTTCTTGAAACTCTCCCGACCAGGCAAATTCAGGGAATTTGACACTCGGATTGACACCCACTTTGGCGAGACCGACATAGAGTGTGATGAAAAAAGCAATTAACGTGACGGCGGCATATCCCCAGCCTGGTTGCTGAGCCGAAATCTTCTGCAATTGCATTTTGAGAAGATTTCCGCCGCCAAGGATAAACGCAAATGCAGCCAGAAGATTAAACCAGGCCATAGCGTCGTTTCCCCAGTCCACAAATTGGGGGATGAACGCGGTACCAATCAGCACGAATCCCGTCACTGCCGAGATAAACAAGGGGATGGTTCGTTTCATTATTAAAAACCTCCTTTACCGAGGATATTCTCTTTGAGGTATGTCTGGGCTGATTGGAGAAATGTAGGATCACTTTCAACCTGAGACTTTTCGCCCGATTCAAATGCTGATTCAAAAGAAGATAACGTCATGATGATACACCCGGCTAACAGTAATATGCCGCCGATGACTTTCCCAAAGTCCTGACCTTTCAGACTGCCCAACTGTTGAGGTTCCCCTGAAAGATAAGCCGAGGCTGCGAAGAATTCTTCGCCGATCAGTGTAAAGTCACAGGCAGCCACGAAGAAGGGGAGCTGTGTAGGCATTGCCGTCCCTGCGACTTGAATAGCACCGACGGAGTTGCCTGTCTCTGCCAAAATCAAGGATTCAGCATAAAACGCGCCCATATAAAAACAGGCGGCTGGTTTGTCACGGACCATTTTTCCCGTCACGCTGGCAACGTAACCGAATTGTTCGTCTGTAATATAGTAAATGTCATCTTCGTTATATTCATCGGGGCGCCCCGCGGCGAGATAGGCGGCTTCGACCGTATCACGGGCTGTGGTCATTACCAGAGAACGTGAGGTAGGGACTTCTAACGTAGCCCGGTAATCTGCGGTTGTTTCTGCCACTTGTGCCAGGATCGTGATCCCAGCAACGGTCTGGATATCATTGATGTCTTGAATACCGGGGACGAATAAGCAGGATCGTCCCATTTCTGTCGCGCGCCCGACAGCATCGTTGATGGCTTCCAGACCAGCAATTTTGCGTACTTTGAATATTGTGCCTTTGCGTGCCATCTCAATGAAAAGAATGACAGAACCACAAATCAGAAAGACAAAAACTGCAAACCAGCTGCGCTGTAAATTAAACCATTGAAGGGACGCAATCACTGGCTCCTTGAGTTCCACTGGGGTTGATGTTAAACCTTCTTGACCGACTGCTTCAATGCGATACATATAGGGCACACCAGCTTCACAGTTCGAATCTCTGAACTTGTTGACGCGATAGGTCGGCTCACCAATGATCTCAAATTTATTTTCTTCTTCTACGATCATTTTCGTTCCGGGGTTCAGAGACGGCACCTTTTTGTCTCCGTCGACTGTTTTCCGATAGATAACATAACGTAACACTTTGCGTGGTTTGGTGTCTTCCTCGTCATCTGGGGACAGTGTCCAGAACAAGTCGATGGCAGTTCCTGCGTCACCCGGAACATCTTCGGCCCTGAATTGAGTCGGCGGTGCTGGTGGTTCTGCCGCTATTGCCAGACTCACACTCGAAGTGATAAACCACGTGAGTGGAATCATCAGTCTTCTGATTACCACATTTTTCCATAAATGCATGAATAATTATCCTTCGATGAGTTCCACGTTAGCCCGGGGAACAACTACTGCTTTTCCAGAATCGAGAATGACTTCGAGTAC
>JAJDEK010000092.1 GCA_029259875.1 Planctomycetaceae bacterium | reverse complement strand
CGAAGTAGTGGCATTTAAAATCGAGGTATTCCCATTCTGATCAATGGCTTTTCTCTGTGCAAGTGGATTGTTATCTTAATACAAAAGGAAACATAAGCAGATGCGCAGTAGATGAGGAAGGCACACAATGAAACTCGGAATGATTAATTCTGCCTGGGCACAATCTGGTCGTGATACCGTCTGGGGTTTAGAAAAGACAAAAGCACTCGGGTTTGATTGTGTCGATATTTTTATCGATCCACTAGATGCAGACGTCCGTGAACGAAAACTGGTCAAGGACACGTGTGATCGACTGGATCTACCGATCGTGTCTGTGTGTTGTGTGGCGGTGGGACTGATCGATTTCAATCCAAGCGTACAACGTTTTCATTTACAAAGGGTGCAGGACTATCTTGATCTGTGTTACGAATACGAGGCCAAAAACCTGCTGCTCGTGCTGGGGGAATACATCTGGAATCGTGAAGTGATTCCGCCGGAAGAACAATGGCAGATGGGGGTCGAGCAATGCCAGTCACTGGCCACGTATGCAGATTCTCTGGGGTTGGAAATCGCCCTCGAACTGGAACCGTTTCCTCTCTCCTTATTGAACGACGTCGATTCCATGGTTCGTTTTGTGGATGAGGTGAATCATCCTGCGTTAAAAGCCAATATTGATATTTCCCATTTAGTGTTAGCGAACGTAGAACCGGAAGAACTGAGAAAACTACAAGGTAAAGCAATTCACGTGCATATTTCTGACTGTGACGGCAAAGTACACGGCGATTTGCCACCGGGTCGGGGAGTGGTTCCATTCGAGCCTTATCTGAATGAAATCAAAAAATTGGACATCAAGGGGGCGATTTCGCTGGAATTGGAATATTCCCCTGATCCCGCCAAAATTGAGGAATGGGTTCACGAAGCCTATGAATCGACCAGTTCTTTGATGCAAAAGGCAGGTTTGAGAGGCTGAAACGCTAGAAAACGAACTGAAATGGGAGAGTTTTTTGAATTCGGCGAATCCGCGTGCCAGTTGCTTGAAGTTTTCAATGCGTTCCCCTAATTTCGCTGTTAGAAACGCCCAGTGGTTGGCGTTGATCCTGAGAACCTTTTGTACATATTGAGAATTCAAACAATGGCTGATCTGATTGCCCCTCATGGCGGATTGAGTGAACCTGTCTGTTGTACTGTTTCTGCTGAGGACCTTGATAACTTCAAAGCCGAAGCAGCGACACTTCCTAAAGTTCCTGTTTCTGCAGCTGATTTATCGACCGTCTATCGTTTGGGGGATGGCACACTAAGTCCCTTAACGGGGCCAATGAGTGAAGAAGTTTATAACCGAGTCCTCGATGAAGCCTGCATCGAAGTGAATGGTAAGCAGTATGCATGGACGATTCCTTTGGCATTGCCTGTCACATCAGAATTGGCTGGCACACTTTCCAGCGGGCAAAAAGTCGCTTTAACAAATCCCGCAGGTGACATTGTTGCCACTCTGGATATTACGGATGTGTATGAGTGGGACAAGCCCAAATATCTAAAGAGTGTGTATCAGACTGAACGCACCGATCATCCCGGTGCTGCGATGGTCCTCGAAGGGGATGCTGCAAACTCTCACCTGATCGGTGGAGAGATTCGTGTATTACCTCAACCCAAGAATAGTTCATTCGGCGAATATGTGCTCACACCCCGTGAAGTACGTGCTCTGATTGCTGATAAAGGCTGGGATGCCGTTGTTGCATTTCAAACTCGAAACCCTCTGCATCGTGCTCATGAATATGCATTGGTTTACGGCTTGGAAACTTTGTTACGACAAGGTAAAAACGCGGGTGCTGTTTTGAACCCACTCATCGGCGAAACCAAGAGCGACGATGTGAGTGCTGAAATTCGGATGGAGACTTACGAAAAGTTGATCGAAAACCGGGAACTCGGCGATGGTGACAGTGACCCTGAACTTTGGGGGCCACGCGATGATAATCCTCCAGACCGTGTTACATTACTCGGCTTGGATATCAAGATGTTTTATGGCGGTCCCAAAGAAGCTGTCATGCATGGGATCTACCGCCAGAACATGGGATACACCAACATCGTCATCGGTCGTAAACACGCTGATGCTCCTTATGCAGATGGAACTGCCATCTGGGGCGACTTCGATGCCCAAGAGATTTTCACAAATCTGGCTGGTGAATTACTGATCGAACCAGTTAATGTTGGTTTTGCTGCCTACTATGAATCATTAGGCCGCGTTGACCTGATGGAAAATCACTCAGAAGAAAAGCCAGTTTTCATTTCCGGAAAACAAGTTCGTGCAACACTTCTGGAAGGCGAAATGGTAGACCCACGCATCATGCGAGAAAGTACTTCCAAGATTCTTTCTGAAGCCATGAAAGCTTCTTGATTCAATCTCAGGTTGTTCGTTTGATAAATCGACGGCAGACAGAAATCACTTCTGTCTGCCGTTTTTTACGCTAAGAATCAAATCAGTTTAGAACCGAATAATAAGATCTGCATTGAATGCTATATTACGAGATCCAAAAAGCCCTGGAGACGCTTTAATCAACCTCGATACAGTAATAATTGGAACCCACTCATATTTCGTATTCTTTTTGGCTTATAAAATCAAAAGTTTAGAGATAGACTTCAACAAATCGAACTGAAAATATCTAAAGTCCTGATCAGTCAGTTACGACTGTTGTTTTGCGCCATTCAACTGTTCTTTTTGTACTTGACTTCCACATGCCCATTTCGATACTGCTTAGCTATGAGTCGCGCGCGTGGAAAAAAATCCTGGCTACTGCACATCGTGACTATATGAGATTTATGCACTTTAAAAACGCCCGGTTTTTCCATCTTTTCACCTGAAGAACGGAAACCGGTTCT
>JAJDEK010000091.1 GCA_029259875.1 Planctomycetaceae bacterium | reverse complement strand
GTCAGATTACTGGCAACCTTATTGGTTTTGGTCGCAGTCACGCCTGTAATGTCGGTCACACCGTTAACAGCATCTCGTACGTTGTCTAACGAACTTGATGCTCCCAGGAATAGCACCTGGCTACCACTGGCTCCACCAACTTCAATTGTGGTAGCAGCTGCCAGACCACCATCAACAGCACTATAATCCAAGCTAGCTTGCGTTGCTGCTGTGACGATTGTGGCATCAAGTTGAATGGTACTGCTGGAACCAAATACGGCTTCATTGACCTGGAAGTCGGAGAGTTTGGCATCATCGATTGCGGTAGCCTGAGTTCTGAAAGCTTTACTTCCGTCGATCAGTTTGTCACCAGCGAATGAGGTGTTCGCTGAAATTCGGTTGATGGCTGACAAAGCAGTATCGATCTGAAGCTGATTCGCTTCAATTTCGTCCGCAGATAAAGCACCTTCGTTCAAACCTTCTTGAACCAAACCTCGAACCTGGTTCAACAGGTTGGTGACTTCACCAAGAGCCGAGTCAGCAGTCGCGATCACGTTACTGGCACGGTTACTGTTTTTGATTGACTGTTCAATCGCAGACACCTGCGATCGCAGAGTTTCACTGGCGATCAAACCTGAAGGATTGTCTTTACCGGAGTTAATTTTCAAACCGGTTGACAATCGTGTCAGCGATTGATCCAAAAGACTTGTAGATTTATTTAAACTACGCAAACCTCGCAACGAGGCAACGTTAGTATTAATTCGTGTCATGGCAAATAGCCTTTCTCACTAGTAATTAAAGCTTCCCAAGGGATTTACTGGGTTAGAGCTACATTATGATTTAAGTACCCGAGTGATGGTGAAATCACTCGTAAACATTAGTTTTCGTCCCTGTCAAATCCAAAAATGTCAATGAAAACAGTACATTTTGACAGGATTTTTCGAACTGATGTGGCTTATCTTTCCATAACAAAACCATTCCAGATTCAGATGATGCAATGAGGGCACAGAGGGAAACCGCGCAATCACGCCTCTTTCATATCGGAATGATACTTTGGGTAAATTAGGTGTCTTGGTTGTTTTTTTGAAAATAAACCGATCTCTGTATCATCGCAAACAGGTAAGGACTAGTCGTAACTATTATCCTATCCTTCAACAAAGTGTCGGCTGTAACTCTCATGTCGTAAGAGAGGAAATACCGGATCATGACACGCAAAAGGGTATGAACATTAAGGCTGCCGACACGATCGTTGTATTTTGCCTAACCGGACCTTGCCTGCGTTTTGGGATAAGAAAAGTCGCTGCAATCGCTACTTTTTAACATGTGTTGTAGACGGTTTACTGAGTTGTCGCAGCGAGCAGCAAGTACAATCGCTTCGGAAACGAATTTCTCAGAGGCGTTGGATAGTACGATGTTCACAGTCAGAAAAATTCAGATGTGTAAAAATCGGTTTCAATATCATATTGTTTCACGATGCTGTTTCAGAATTCATGACAACACACTGGGAGTCGTTACATGAAAAGAATCGTGTTTGCGAAGCGTTGAAACAGTCATGTGCTTTTTATACCTGCTTTTGCAGCGTTGTGGGTTATGCGGATTAATGACAATTGTTCTGATGAATGCTGGTCGTAACAAATGAACTTAGAGTTTGACAACTCTCACTATTTTCACACAAAAAGTCACCCTTTGCTCCTCAAGATTCCTGATCGGCAATGACGATTTATTTTCCATATCTTGCCAGATGCGAACGTATGACAGCAGGTGATTGAATAAACTGACAAATGATGTCGAATCGGTTGATGGACTATTTTAAAAAGATCATATTACACCTGCTTTGATCAATCTCACTTTTGCAAGATGTATTTCATCCTAAGAAGACCACTTTAACGAATCGCATACCTTAGGGAGCAGCATCGCATGCCTTTGTGTCCCAAACACACTAGTCATAAGGTTAAGGAAGCCCACTCACGATTAGGAAGATCACTTGTTAAAATTCAAAAGACACGTCAGATATCAACAATAGAACCAGAAACTCCTGAGACCATGTTTCGAAATTGGGAAAAGAAATGGATGCACCGTCGCGAGTTAATCGCCAGCCGTATCCAGATGATTGAAAATCAACTGAAAGAGCTTGGAAAATCGGAGCTCCCCCTCCCGATGACCCAGTTCTCTATCTTTGACGCACCGGGAGAATAAGTGACTCGATCTATTTTATAATCTCTTGAAAGGTTTGATTGCTACCAGCGTCACCCTGATTGAATTTATTACTTCAGTTGACGCTGAAATCTAGGATCGCAGTTGATTGACAACTCTGCTGATTCGACGAATGGCTTCTTCGATTTCTTCACTCGTATTGAGAAACGACAGGCTTAATCGGACAGCAGAGCGATAAACACTTTCGGGACAGCCCATTGCCAGCAACACGGGAGCCGGGTCTCTCGAACCGCTGGCGCAGGCACTTCCCAGGGAGCAGGAGATTCCGGCCAGATCCAGAGAAATGAGTAACGCTTCCCCATCCAGGCCGGGAAATGAGATATTAAGCGTATTGGGAACCCTGTGTTGTGGGGACCCATTTACAACAACTGGTGCGCATTGTTCGCTCAGCCCTTGTTGCAAGCGATCTCGCAGTTCAGTTACGTTTTGAGAGCGTTGTTCGCTATCCCGCGTCCAGCATTCCAAAGCTTGTGCCATTCCCGCGGCAAGCGCCACAGGTTCGGTTCCGGCGCGCTTGCCTCGTTCCTGATGACCTCCGGCGATTTGGGGATGTAATCGGGCACCTTCTTTTACAATTAACGCACCAACGCCGCGGGGGCCATGAAATTTATGGGCGGCTAAACTGATGGCTGTTGCCCCAGAATTATGGAAATGAAACGGGATTTTTCCTATGGCCTGAACACAATCCAGGTGTAGGGGGATTGTGTTTTCTACACAAAGTGATGCAAGAGGGCGAATGTCCTGAATCACCCCCGTTTCATTATGAGCCAGAATGACAGAAACCAACTGAATTTTGTCCCAATCCATTAGTTGCAGCTGGTCCTGGTTGATTCTGCCATCGGCGTCGATCGGGAGCAGGGCTTGTTTGATTCCTCGTGGTGACAATCGGCGAATGGTATTGACTGTCGCCGGGTGCTCCCCTGCTGTCAGTGCAATCTCACCAGGCGAACCAGTTAAGAAGCCATGTACGGCAAGATTAATCGCTTCGGTACCGCCACTTGTGAAAATGACTTCTTGTGGTTTGGCTCCTAGGATTGATGCGATCGATTCACGCGCATCTTCTAGCACCCGACGTGCTTGGCGTCCCTCAGCATGCGTGCTTCCTGGGTTGGCATAATGTGTTTGAGAACGCTCTGCCACCAGATCCACGACTTCATCCAGAGGACGCGTTGTAGAATTATTATCCAGAAAGATTCGTTGTGAAGCGGGAATCGACATGACACATCGTTATTTCATGGTCGCCTTTGAAATTGAAGGCGGTGAGAATTACCCTTTGACAGCTTCTTTCGCCTGAGCTTTGAGCTTGTTGGGAACATG
This sequence comes from Planctomycetaceae bacterium, assembly GCA_029259875.1. Lineage (GTDB taxonomy): Bacteria > Planctomycetota > Planctomycetia > Planctomycetales > Planctomycetaceae > Gimesia. The sequence continues at coordinate 1,839 of JAJDEK010000091.1, read as the reverse complement.
TTCAATCAGCATATCAATAATATCATCCTGAGAGAGTCCTTTACTGTCTGCCTGAAATGTCGTCACAATTCGATGTCTGAGGACGGCATGCGCAACGGACTTAACATCCTCTGTAGAAACGTGGAACCGTCCTTCCAGAATCGCTCTGGCTTTGGCTCCCAGAATTAAGAACTGACCGGCGCGTGGTCCTGCGCCCCATGATAGATATTCTTTTATAAACTTTGGCGCAGTTGCTTCAACAGGGCGTGTTGCCCTTACTAAATCGCGGGCATAGACAAAGACATGCTCGGCGACAGGTACTTTGCGAACCACTTCCTGTAATGCTAAAATTTGGCGACCGGTAAGTGCCGTTTCTAATTCAGGTTGCTGGTTTCCGGTAGTCTGTTTCAGAATCATCAATTCTTCTGCAGCAGTTGGATAATTGACGACCACGTTGAACATGAATCGGTCTAGCTGTGCTTCAGGAAGTGGATAAGTTCCTTCCTGCTCGATCGGATTCTGTGTTGCTAACACAAAGAATGGTTCAGAGAGACGATAGGTATTAGTGCCTACGGTCACGTGCCGTTCCTGCATGGCTTCCAGCAAGGCAGCCTGGGTTTTTGGAGGCGTTCGATTGATTTCGTCGGCTAGTAAGACATTCGTGAAGAGAGGTCCTTGCATGAACTGAAAGGTACGATGTCCCGTTTCGGGGTCATCCTGCAAAACATCAGTTCCCGTGATATCCGAGGGCATCAGGTCGGGAGTAAACTGAATTCTGCGGAAAGAGAGATGTAGAATCTTGGCAATCGTACTCACGAGTAACGTCTTTGCCAAACCAGGTACTCCCACCAGCAAGCAATGGCCGCGGCTGAACAATGAAATCAGAATTTCGTCTACGACTTCACTCTGGCCAATGATTACCTTGCCGATTTCATCGCGCATCAGTAAATAGGCATTCGCGAGACCACGGATAGCTTGTGCCTCCAAATCTCGTTGTGCTTCATCATCTTCCTGAATCACCAGTTGATCATCATGGTCGCTCATATCCACAATAGCCTTATCAAGAAAACCCCAAACTACAATAAGTCCTCACTATTGTTTATACTTATCAATAGAACTGAATGGAAGGGGCTGTAAGCCGTGTCACCACATGAAGTTCTATTTTTCGCATCAATCCTGTTCGTCAGTGAATGCGTTAAGTGTTAATATCATCATAACTTGCAAAACAGAAAGCGAGAGAAAAGTGTCCCAGTCCGAAGTAGTGTATCTCGTTTTTGACGTTGAAGCGGTGGCCGACGGCGATTTGATTTCCCGGGTGCGTTATCCGGGTAAATCATTATCTCCTGAAGAGGCGATTGCCAAATATCAGGCAGAACAAATCGAATCGACGGGCAGTGATTTCATCCCGGCGACCTTCATGTTACCTGTGTCGGTGGCCGTTGCCAAAATCACTGCTGATTACCGTCTCAAAGATTTAACGGTGCTTGATGCTCCGAAATTCCGCCCGCATGTGATCACGAAGAAATTCTGGCAAGGTTGGGTGCACTACGGTCAGCCCGCTTTTGTGACGTTCAATGGCCGTGGTTACGATTTGCCTGTGTTGGAATTGGCCGCCTATCGCTATGGCATTGCCTTGCCAGAGTGGTTCAATCTTGAAGCCCGCAGTTATGACCAATCTCGTAATCGTTTCAATACTTCGGCTCATATCGATTTAATGGATGTGTTTTCCAACTTCGGAGCCAGCCGCATGACCGGCGGTTTGAATTTATTGGCGAATCTCATTGGTAAACCGGGCAAAACCGGCATCGATGGTTCCAAAGTGCAATCAATGTATGACGCGGGGAAAGTACAGGAAATTAA
>JAJDEK010000010.1 GCA_029259875.1 Planctomycetaceae bacterium | reverse complement strand
GTACGCCGTATTCTCGATTGGACGATGGATCATTTAGCGAAGCATGGAAGCGATTCTCCTCGCTTAGACACGGAAGTCCTGCTGGCTTATGCTCGGAAATGTGAGCGGATTCGCCTTTACACAAACTACGATGATGTGGTCTCAGAAGCAGAACGCAAGCTGATGCGACAGCTGGTTCAACGGCGGGCGAAATCAGAACCAGTTGCTTATCTTGTAGGGAAACGAGAATTCTTCGGGTTGGATTTTTATGTCGACAGTAACGTATTGGTACCGCGACCCGATACGGAAACATTGGTAATGGAACTGGTTGACGAAGCCCAAAAACGATCCTCATCTTCGATACTTGATTTGTGTACGGGCAGTGGTTGTATTGCCATCGCTGCCGCTGCTAATTGCTCCAATGCACGATTTCTTGCGACTGATATCAGTGAACCCGCCTTAGAGATTGCCAGGAAAAATGCTGAGTCCAATGTGCTCTCTCAAAAAATCCAATTCCTGCAAAGTGACTGTTTTGAATCAATCCCCGGTGATTCTACATTCGATCTTATCGTCAGTAATCCGCCGTACATTCCTGATTCTGAAATTGAATCACTGGATGCAGATGTCAGGCAACATGAGCCTCGGCTTGCTTTGGCAGGAGGGGCGGATGGACTGGACTATTATCGAAGAATCGTTCAGGAAGCACATCAATACTTAAATGAGGAGGGAGTCTTAATGCTGGAATTCTCTCCTGAGCAGGAAGCGTCTTTGAAATCGCTATTTGAGGAGTCAGAGAAGTATACTGATGTGAGAGTCAAAGCGGATTTGGCAGGCCGTGCCAGGGTGATTATAGGCAAAAAATCGCCTATCTTAAAATAATTTGATCACGTATACTCCGTTTGAAAAGATTCTGTACCAAAAGTTTTTGGGGAGATCCAGGGATGGATATGTTTATCGTTCGCGGAGGCGAGCGGCTTTCAGGTTGCGTTTCTGTAAGTGGTGCTAAGAATTCGGCATTACCACTGATGGCGGCTGCATTGGCCTGCGAAGGTGAAACCGTCCTGCATTCGATCCCCAATCTGGTTGATGTCGCAACACAAGCGCAGGTACTAGGTTCTTTAGGGATGCAGGTCGACCGCGATGATTCGGGAACATTGCGTCTGAAAACCGTAGATGAAACCGCTTGCATTGCTGACTACGAACTTGTGCGACGGATGCGTGCCAGTGTTTGTGTCTTAGGGCCTCTGTTAGCCAAGCGGGGTATGGCTTGTGTCTCTTTGCCCGGTGGATGCAACATTGGAGATCGTCCTATTGATTTACATCTCAAAGGCCTCTCTGCCTTAGGCGCACAAATACGTGTAGAGCGTGGATATGTCATCGCACGCGCAGACCGATTACGTGGCGCGAACATTTTTCTGGGGGGGGCGTTTGGGAGTACCGCAACTGGTACTTGCAATGTCATGATTGCTGCTGCTTTAGCAAAAGGGACCACTACCATCGAATCAGCGGCTTGTGAACCAGAAGTCGTCGATGTCGGAAATTTTCTCAATGCTGCCGGAGCAAAGATTGAAGGCTTGGGAACTCCGTTTCTAAAAATCGAAGGAGTTGAAAAACTACAAGCGGTCGAGCATGAAGTAATTCCTGATCGCATTGAAGTTGCTACGTTGATGATTGCCGCTGCGATTACAGGAGGCGAAGTCAAACTGAATGATGTTCGTCCTGATCACATCACAGCGGTCATTGAGAAACTTAGGGACATGGGGGTCACAGTTGAATTGGAACATCCGGATCAACCTGCGAGAAGTCAGTCAATTCTCACTAAGGTGACAGGAACTCTCAAATCGGTCGATTGTATCGCTTTACCTTATCCTGGAATTCCCACTGATGTTCAAGCGCAGTTAATGTCATTGCTTTCCAGTATCCCGGGAATCAGCATCGTGACCGATAAGGTTTTTCCTGATCGATTTATGCATGCTTCCGAATTAGCTCGCATGGGAGCCAAAATCCGCCGGGAATCAGCCAGCGCCATTCTCAATGGAGTTCCCAGATTAAGTGGAGCTTGCGTCATGGCTTCCGACTTGAGAGCCAGTGCAGCATTGGTGTTAGCGGGTTTGGCTGCTGAAGGTGAGACTGTGATTCGTCGGATCTACCACCTAGATCGTGGTTATGAGCGGTTAGAAGAGAAGCTCATTGCATTAGGTGCCAACGTTCAAAGAGTACGCGACGAACCAAAAAATATGCCCGAAAGTTTACAGCTTACCGATGATGAGAGCCGTCCCAGCCACTCTGAATTGTTGGATGCATTGACTGGCCCGCACTGGAATCAAAGTCAAAGCGACCAGCGCGCTCCCCGATCAAAATCGTCGGATATCGGATAAGTTTTAGTATCCGAGTAGATGCAGTGCTATTTAAGATTGGTATCGCAGGTCCTTTATTTTTTTGACTTGTTTTTGTCAAAGTCCAGACAGATTAAATGTGATTCGCTACGAAGATAGAGTTTTTTGTGGGCCAAAACGGGAGCTGTCCAGGACGGATATTTAATTTGTGGAAACGAAGTTCGACAGACTTCCTGAAAGTGATTCGGATCGACTTTCACAATAGCGAGAGTGCCGCGTTCTCCTAAGACAATGAATTTGTTATCCGCCAGTATTGCAGAACCACGTCCATAAAAAGGCCAGGGGGCTGTTTTACCAGAATCAATCCATTGGAACTGCCCGGTGAGTTGATTTCGTTTTACTTTTCCGATCACAGGTGTCGTTCCATCAGTCTCCCAGATGACTTTTCCATCAGACAGTCTCACACAGCGCATCGTGGCGCCACGTTCATGGCGTCCGCTAAAGCCGTAGAGATAACCTTCATGATGAATGGTCGTTGACCAGTGCGTCAGCATATTGGTGGGGTTACGCCAAAGTTCTTTGTAGCTTTTACCGTCCGGGGTGACCTGCAATAAGGCAGAACCAACCTCATATGCAGCAGACAAAAAGATTTTATCATCCACAACCACTGGACGTGCCGCATTCACGGAATCGTTAATCATGGAACTAAACCAGTATTTGAAATTGACGGAACCATCTTTAGGATTCAGTGAAACAAGCCCCTGACGCATGAGGCACAGCAGGTGACGTTTTCCGTGACTCGTAACAGCAAGGGGTGACGAATAGCTGGATAGTTTTATATTCGAACCACGCCATTTATAAACGGGCATACGTTCCCAACCCGTTGATGTTCCTTCCCAGACTTTCTTTCCAACGTTTTCCCAAAGAGTTTTTCCAGTCA
>JAJDEK010000090.1 GCA_029259875.1 Planctomycetaceae bacterium | reverse complement strand
TTGTCTGAGTCCAGGGCCGTTTCCTTCTGAAGCAGCGCCTGCCAATTTAGCGGAACGACTTTGTGAACATAGTCCGATGGGACGCATGGGGAAACCATCCGAATTGAAAGGAGCTGCTGTTTTTCTTGCCAGTGATGCCAGCAGCTATATCACCGGCCAAAATATTCTTGTGGATGGCGGCTGGACGGCTTGGTAATTCAAACTCTTTTTCAGATAGTATGAATCCCATTTTGTTTTATGGTAGAATGAATGCTGTTGATCGTCAGATTATTTATTGTCTGATTTCCAAGAAATAGAGATTAAATACCGCCGGAATACTAATGGATTCAGGGATCATTAATTCGCTGGGTGGCCTGGGCTTGTTTTTACTAGGCATGGTCATTTTGACGCGTGGCCTGAAAGAGCTTGCCGGCGATACTATCCGTCGCATGATTGCGAAATTTACGAAGAGTCTGTTCTCTGGTATCACTACTGGTGCCATCTTCACTGCAGTTTTGCAATCATCCAGTGCAACGACTGTGACAGCCGTTGGTTTTGCAGGGGCGGGATTACTGACATTATCTCAGTCACTGGGTATCGTTTTCGGAGCGAATTTGGGAACGACGGTTACTGGCTGGATCATTGTGCTCTTTGGTTTTAAATTCAAACTGGGACTCATTGCGTTTCCATTGATACTCGTTGGTGTCATTTTGAATTTGTTTGCCAGGAAACGAATCGCGGCAGCCGGTTTTGCCTTGGCTGGGTTTGGACTGATTTTTGTAGGAATTGATGCTCTGCAAGGGGGAATGTCCGGACTCGCAGAGAGTGTGACTCCAGATTCATTCCCTCCAGACACTTGGCTGGGCCGCTTGTTATTGGTTTTGATTGGCGTGGGAATCACCTTAGTAACTCAGTCTTCCAGTGCCGGTGTGGCGATGGCTTTGACAGCCGTTAGTACCGGCACTATTTCTCTGGCGCAAGCATCTGCGATAGTTATTGGTTTTGATGTGGGAACCACATTCACGGCATTAATGGCGACGTTAGGAGGTTCGGTTGCGGCGAGAAGAACAGGATTAGCACATGTGTTTTATAACATTGTGACGGCTATCGTCGCTTATTTTTTGTTGCCCGTTTATATCTGGATTTGGAATCACTATCTCAATCCAGGGAACGATGCATCCCCAGAATTTGCATTGGTTGCATTTCACAGCTTGTTTAATTTTCTGGGGATTCTCATTTTAGTTCCCTTCGTAGGGCAATTTTCCCGGCTGATCACCAACATGATCCCAGAAGTAGTGAATGATCAAACGGAACGGTTGGAAGAATCATTGATTCAGAATCCGAATGTCGCGATTGAGGCCTCCCGCTCTACGCTGGCTGATGTTTTTCAACGTATCTTACAGTTGCTACAAACGATCTTGTCATCTGAAATCGAACGAGAGCGGATTAGTCTGGAATTAGAGCAATATCGAAACACGCTGGAAACGACTTCGCAATATATGAGGCGAATCAACATCTCGGAATCTGATCAGGAGACGCTTCGTTGTTACCAGGAAGTGTTATTGGCACTTGATCATATTCAGCGACTCACGAGACGATGTCTAGAAATGGAACGATTGGACGCCACTCGAAACGTTAAGAAATTGAGTGAGATTGTCGGTCAGTTAGACCTTCTGGTAACCAAAACGGAACAAGCCCTTCAGAGCCGTCCTCGTATGTTGCAAGAGCAACAGTTGGAAAAATTTTGGCTGGAATTGGACCGGGATCAAAAAGCAACACGGCGAATATTGACTGAATCCACAACCATCACTGGTTCGGATTTCGAGACTCTGTTGGGACAGTTAGACGCGTATCGCTGGTTAATCAGAATCAGTTATCATCTTTGGAGAGTAGCCCATCATTTACAGAATGCTCAGATCATTTCGAATGAGACCAGTCAGGGTCCGACTTAGAGTTGGGGATGTTCTAAATGCCAGCGCGTGGCCGTCTGATAGGCGTGCGCGACAGACAGAATTGTGTCGTCGGCAAACAGGTTACCAATCAGTGTGATACATCGAGGCTGTTTTTCCTCGAATTGGTAAGGGACGACAACGGCGGGGTGCCCCGTCAGGTTGGTCAAACCTATGTCACCCGAATGGGTGATATAGAGATCGATGTTTTCAAAATAATCCGCCATCTTTTCCATGAGTGCGAAGCGGTGTCGTTGGGAGTTGAGATAGTCGAGTGCCGTAATATTACGTGCAGATCGAAAATTCTTCACTCGTACTTTACGCACCATCTGCTCATCCAGATTCTGACTGATAAAATCGTCGAATGCCGTTGCTGATTCGACTGTCAGGATATGCTTGACCTCTCGATCATTGGGGGGATCAGGTACTTGTGTTGGCTTAGCTCCCAGACTGCGAAGTATTTTCAGAAATGTTTCATCGGTACCCTCGCGATAACCAATTTTCAACGTAGATAGATCGGGCGAACGCTGGAAGTGGAAGGGAGTAGTCAGCGTCGAAGGGTCTTTCCCATCAGCCCCATGAATGATATCAAACACAAGAGCACAATCTTCAATCGTGCGGCACATTGGACCAACTTTGTCCATCGTCCAACTGAGCGTCATGCAACCATGTCGGCTCACACGACCGAAAGTGGGGCGCAATGCGCTGATGCCGCAACGCTTTGTGGGAGAGACAATTGATCCCCGCGTTTCCGTGCCAATCGCAAACGCCACACAGCCCGCCGCTGTCGCAGAGCCAGGACCTGCTGATGAACCGCTTGACCCCTCTTCGATATTCCATGGATTACGTGTGCGTCCGCGATACCACTCATCGCCTTGCGCGAAGGTTCCCGTTGATAGCTTAGCGATGAGAATTGCACCCGCCTTTTGTAAGCGGACAACAATTTCAGCATCTTCATCAATCATCCGATTTTCAAACGGCTTCGCACCCCAGGTCGTTCTCGCGTTACGCGTTGAAAAGAGATCTTTGACTCCCCAGGAAATGCCATGCAACGGTCCTCGGTAATGGCCTTCGGAAATTTCTTGCTCCGCCTGTTTTGCCTCGCGCATGGCAGACTCTTCCATGATTGTAACAGCACAGAGAAGTTGGGGGTCGAGTTGTTTTAAACGTTCGAGATAAATTTCGGTCAGCTTCACTGGTGATAATTTACGACTTTGAATGAGTGCCGCCAAACGATGAACCGGTAGAAACGCGATCTCTTCGTGCGAATTGGGTACTGCTCCTTTCCAAGGTTCGACTTTGGTGTTCGCATTGCAAAGCAAGTTGCCTTTGCTATCTCGGGTAAGGCGTTCGATATACGCAGCCGAACCACTGGGAGAGGCTTGAAACTGCACTGCTGGAGCCAGTGAATTTGGTAGCATTCCAGGTAGTTCCGTTGGAGGCTGTTTCTGGTTCGTTATGATCTCGTCGGCCAGGCTAGCTGCAGGTGCACACGCTGTCATGGCTGCAGTCATAGTTAGGAATTGACGACGGTTAAAGAAACCTTGCTCATCAGAAAAACACGAGTCATCGTCGGAGTGTTGGTTGTTATCAAATGAGTTTGTTTGCTCTATCGGTATGCTCATTGTTCTACTTCTGACATTGATGCTGGGATTCCAATTTGGCTTAACGTAGTCAGCTTGATTGGTTAAACTATTCGAGAATGTTGTTTTACATTGATACTTCACGTTTGGGCGAGACTGTGAGAATCTCTGCCTTAGTCCTTATCTTATCCTAACAGTGTGTTCCCCTGTGTGTCTAACACGTCGTGAACTTTCAGGCAATTTTTGCCATGAGCTAAGACGAGAGTTTCTCAATCATTAAGAGCAAATTACAAAGGTAAAAAGAGTATCTGATGCAATTTGAACTAATTTCTTTTCAATCAGACTGGTACCATCAAGCATGTCAGCTTCGTAATGAAATCTTACGTAAGCCTCTTGGCCTCGATTTGCTGCAGGAAGATTTGACAGAAGAAGCAGAGTATTTTCATTACGGCATGATTGAAGCGAACAAAGTGATTGCTTGTGCGCTGGCAATTCCTGTTTCCGGATTCAAAGCAAAAATACGGCAGATGACAGTGACACCCGAATATCAAAAGCAGGGGATCGGAAAGCTGTTGCTACAGAACATCGAGCTTGATCTTAAACAGCGGGAAATCGAGACGATCGAATTAGATGCACGAACTTCAGCCATCGATTTTTACAAGAAGCTGGGTTATGTTCCAGAAGGTGCAGAATTTCTGTCTGTATCGATCCCTCATTTGCGGATGGTGAAATCGTTGGTTAACAATCGATAGCCAAGGCTGGTTTCACATAGCGAAATGATTTAACATGACATCTTGAATTCATTTAAATCTAACAAGTAAGCTTATTCGCTCAGGAAATAGCATGAAAAAAGTGTTGATTTTATGTACTGGGAACTCGTGTCGTTCGCAGATGGCTGAAGCATTGTGGTGCGAACTGGGGCAGGGGGAATGGGAATCATATTCAGCAGGATCACTGCCATCTGGCTATGTGCATCCCATGGCCATCGAAGTGATGCGAGAACTCGACCAGGACTTATCTCAAAATCGCAGCAAACACGTCGATGAATATTTGAATGAAACCTTTGACTTAGTGGTAACCGTTTGTGATAGTGCCAAAGAAAGCTGTCCGACTTTGGCGGGGGCACAGCGCATCGAACATTGGCCCTTTTATGATCCTGCAGATGCGGAAGGTTCAGATACAGAAAAACTAACCGTCTTTCGAGAAGTCCGCGATCAGATTCGAGAGAAGGTTCAGGCGTTCCTCCGGGCAGATTCTTGAGAAACCTGAGTTAGCCCAGCAGTTCCTTGATCACAGCACCACCTGTCTGGCTCAGAACTTTGAACCGACCTTCGTGGAAATAGGTTAACTGGTTATCATCCAAACCCATGATATGTTCCAGAGTGATATGCAGGTTTTTGATGGGGTTGACAACTTCGACGGCGTGATCGCCAATTTCATCAGTGGCTCCTACGCGGTGGCCGGCTTTCACGCCCCCACCTGCCATCCACATCGCCATGCCTTTCGCGTTATGATCACGACCGGCAGCTTGTCTACCACTGCGCATGCCATTATCGGGAGAGCGACCAAATTCGCCGGTCCAGACAACCAGAGTTTCATCCAGCAATCCTCGTGATTTCAAATCCTTCAATAGGGCAGCAATGGGTTGATCAACGGCCTGCATGCGTGCTTTATGTGATCGGTCTAGATAGTCATGTGAGTCCCAACCCGCAGCGTAAATTTGAACGAAACGGACTCCTTCTTCCACAAGCTTTCTAGCCAGCAAGCATCTACGGCCAAAACTATCGGTTTCCGTTCTTCCGAGCCCATACATATCCTGAGTCTGTTTGGTTTCCTTGTCCAGATTAATAATATCGGGAACTTGTGCCTGCATGCGGAATGCGAGTTCGTATGATTCCATGCGTGCTGCCAGCACTTCTTCGTGTGGATTACGTTTCATGTCGGCTTGGTTCAGTGCTGCCAACAGGTCCAGGTTTTTTCGTTGTGTTTCTCGTGTGACATGCGCGGGAGGATTCAAATCAAGAATCGGTGAACCACTCGAGCGCAGAGCGGTTCCCTGAAAGTAAGCGGGAAGGAAACCATTCGACCAGTTGGCAGAACCGCCCTGAGGGTAAGCCACTTCGGGTAGCACAAAGAAGGCAGGCAGATTTTGATTTTCTGTTCCCAGGCCGTAAGTCATCCAGGAACCCACGGCTGGGTCACCGCCG
>JAJDEK010000089.1 GCA_029259875.1 Planctomycetaceae bacterium | reverse complement strand
GAAAGTTAATAACAATGTGCTGATATGGTAGCCATCGCTATCAGCATCCATCAGCAGGATAATGCGGTTATAGCGCAGTTTATGAATATCAAAATTTGTGCCAATACCTGTTCCGAGAGTTTCAACCAAGTCCTTGATTTCCTGATTTCCCATAATTTTGGAAATCGCCAATGATTCAGTATTCAAAACTTTCCCACGAAGTGGTAATACTGCTTGAATACGGCTGTCACGCCCCATTGCCGCTGTTCCGCCAGCAGACAAACCTTCTACAAGAAATAGCTCTGACTCCTCCGGTTTGTTAGAGCGGCAATCAAGAAGTTTTCCCGGTAAAGTGGATTTTCGATTCGTTACGGACTTCCGTCGTACTTCCTTTTGTGCATCGCGGCTGGCCATGCGGGCGCGAGCTGCTAAAACTATACGGCCTACCACAGCATCGGAGATGCTCGGATTATTATTCAACCACGTTTCCAAAAGTGGTCGCACGATCCCTTCCACAAAACCGCTGACTTCGGGGTTGTTCAGCTTTTCTTTAGTTTGCCCCTGGAACATGGGATCGTTATGAAAAACAGAAATCAAACAAAGTACGCCTTCCCGAATATCTTCAGTCGTGATGGAAAGCCCTTTGTGCTTGATATTATGCACATCCATGTAATTTTTCACTGCTTTGGCAATCCCGGAGCGCAAACCACTCTCGTGTGTTCCTCCAGCATGTGTGCGAATCCCGTTGACATAACTGCGAACTTGCTCATCAGTTGCATCAGTCCAACGCATTACCATTTCAATGCGAACATTCTTATCTTCTTTTTCCGCAAAAAACAGTTGTTCATGAACTGCCTTTTTCTGTTGCTCTTGAGTCAGTTTTTCCAGATACCCCCGAATTCCTTCCGGGTGAGAAAGCTCGTGAGTCTCTTTTTTGACTTCATCTTTAAATGTGATCTTCAATCCACCATGAATAAATGCAACATCTTCCAGATGTTGCCGGATCGTATCGGCATTGAAGTGCACTCGACGAAAAATCGTATCATCTGGGCGAAAATAGATCTCTGTTCCATGTCCGCGAAATGGTTTTACTTTTTTTACAGGTGTAGTCGGCGTTCCTCTTTTATAACGCTGTACATACTGATGGCCATCACGAACAACTGTGGCAATCATTTCAGAAGAGAGTGCATTCACGACAGAAGAACCGACTCCGTGTAAACCACCACTGCGGGCATAGTTTTTATCAGAAAACTTTCCTCCGGCGTGTAATGTAGTCAAAATCAGTTCCAGTGCCGACTTTTTGGTTTTAGAGTGTTTATCAACGGGGATACCACGCCCGTTATCTTTAACACTGCACGATGCGCCGTCCTTATGGAGCGTAACTATAATCGTGTCTGCTTCCTTCGCCAGATATTCGTCGACCGAGTTGTCAACAATTTCCCAGAGCAGATGATGCAGCCCCCGGATATCAACTCCTCCAATATACATGGAAGGTCGTCTGCGGACGGCTTCCAGTCCCTCCAAGACTTCAATGTCGTCGGCTGAGTATTTTTTCGCGTTCGATGATTTCGCTGAAGATGCCATAATAGTTGTGATGAATTTCTCTAGATAATCTACAAATTTGAAACTTATGTTATATAAGAGACGTGATTGGCCCAAGATGAAAAAATGGAACTAGCTTACTCCTCATAGTCTCCTAGCTCATCCCAGTCAACAACTTCAATTGGAGGATACAATATTTCAGCAAAGCCACTTCTCTGGCTGGTTTTAACCCCTTTGCCACCCCGGGAAGTCACTCCGTATTTCATTTGCCCAAATGTCATTTTCTTCCCATTAGTGTTTACGACTCGTAAACAGTCACTGGGGCGACTCAACTGGAGAGCCCCAATCACAAAATCATCTTTTTCAAGCCGGATGCCTTTGACTCCCTTGCCTGGATTGGAGAGTAATACCGCTTCTTCGATTTCACAGTGCAGTACTCGGGCGTCATTCGTAGCGATAAACATTGTTTCCGCTTCTTCAACCAAAGCCGCATAGATCACACGGTCATCTTTACCAAGTCGACAGTACTTTCGCCCGGCTTTTGTAGATGCAGTACGGAATGTACTGAAGGAAACCCGCATGATCTGACCTTTTTCGGTAACAATCAAAAGGTGGGGAGTCGGAATTGGCTTTCTGCGAGTAGACTTGTCTTCAGGTGTGAATCGGGCATCAGTTGTGATGGCCGCAACCAGATTCACACCATCACCTAGACGTGCATGTTTTGAAAGTGGTTCACCATATCCGGAGGAGACTGGCACCTGCTCGATGGGTAACGTATAGGCAACACCATCACTGGAAAAAAAAACGACGTGATCGAGAGTACTTCCTGGCGCCACCGCCAATACGCTGTCCCCTTCGCGGGTACGTGTTTTATCGAGTTCCCGAGTCTCTCCTTTCGTTTTCAGACGTCCTACCCGTTTGATCCAACCCTCTCTGGAGACAACTACATTTGTATTCTCTTTGACGATATAAGCTTGAGGATCGAATTCGGTAATCTCTTCCGAGGAGCCGAGTTTGGTTTGGCGTTTTTCAGGAAACTCATTCGCAAGTTCAGTAAGTTCATTTTCGACGACCTTCCAAAGCCGTCTGTTGGACGCCAGAATACGGCGAATACGATCAGCTTCCGCTTGTTTTTCTTTTAACTCTTCACGAATTGTGTTTATTTCCAGTTTGGAAATGCGATATAGCTGTAATTCGAGAATCGCCATCGTCTGGATTTCATCCAGAGGAAAATTTGCCATTAGCTTCTTCGCGGCATCCTGCTTGCCACTACTGGCACGGATTAACTTTAAGGCTTTGTCCAAACCATTAAAGATAATTTTAAATCCATGGAGAATATGAATCCGCTTTAAAAGCAGTTCCAGTTGATACTCAAATCGGCGGCGAACGGACACAAAGCGAAAATCGAGAAAGTGCTGTAGTATCTCTTTCAGATCGCAACGTTGGGGTACTAGCACGTCAGACTCATCGGGCACCAGACAGGTCAAATTCACAGAAAAATTCTGTTCCAGATGTGTATGCTTATACAAAAAGGCCATTACTGTTTCGGGATCGGCATCTGGCTTGATTTCCAGAACAATTTTCAGACCATTTTTATCATCGGTTTCATCGGCAACATCAACCAGCTGTGGAAGCTTTCTCGCTTCAACAATTCCACCAATTTCAGAAAGGAGTGAACCGGTCTCAACCCCATAAGGTACTGAATAAACGATGATACGATTCATCCCTTTCGAACGTCGATCCGTATCAAGTTTCCATTCGCCTCTATTTTTTATGGGTCCACGCCCCTCTTTATAGACGGTCGTTAAAGAGCGCTTGTCAGTTACAATCCGTCCTCCCATTGGAAAGTCTGGGCCTTTGATGTATTTCATTAATTGCGCAACGGTTGCATCTTTATTGTGGATGAGATAGGTACAAGCTTTAATAACCTCCCCCAGATTATGGGGGGGGATACTGGTCGCCATCCCAACCGCAATTCCATGTACGCCATTAACCAGCAAGTTGGGAAATCGAGCAGGTAACACGACAGGCTCATTACGGGTTCCATCGTAATTGGGACGCATCTCTACTGTTTGATATCGCAACTCGTTCATTAGATGCTCAGCGATACCAGTCAGCCTCGCTTCGGTATAACGCGCTGCTGCTGCCGGCAATCCCATGATCGAGCCGAAGTTTCCCTGACCATTGATCAGTGGGCTTCTCAGGTTAAAGTCCTGAGCAAGCCGCACAAGAGCGTCGTAAACAGATGCATCACCGTGGGGATGGTAATTACCAGTTGTATCCCCACAAATTTTAGCACATTTACGTGGCTTCGCAGTGGCCACCAGACGCAAGTCGTGATACATCACATATAAAATACGACGTTGAACCGGCTTAAGGCCATCACGAACGTCTGGCAAAGCGCGTGATGTGATAACAGACATCGCATAATTGAGGTATCGTCTGCGTGTTACTTCACTAATAGGAACATATTCAATACGGTCGGTTTCACTCCCAACTCGTCCATTTGTGCTTTCAGTCTTGCCTTTATTGGCTGATTTTCGCTTAGCCAAGGGTCTCTCCAATAAATCTATTGCTCAGCTACAAAAACTACAGGCTGAGTATCTATCAATAGCCACTCTGATAAAGGGCTCTCGTTAAGAATTCGGGTGATCTTACATGGTAACTTAAGAAAAATATGCCGCTTTTATTGCTTGCACAGACACTGAGGATTGTATCTGTTGAAGCGATTATTGAACAGATAAGGCCACTCGTAACCCGTTAAATAGACGATAATTCGGGAAAATAGGACGAATCGTCATTGTGGTTACAAAATGACTCATTCCGACGATTCCTGCCAGCCGAAATTTGGACTAGTGGCTTTCATTTTTTGAGAATCACTATCTGGCGATTGAAACATACAAAAATGACCGGAGATCTGAAAAAGTGAAATTTCGAGAAATTCGGATTTTCCTTCGGTCTTTATGAAGTGGCTTTGCCTCGTTTATGAACCGACAATGGTTCTGAAATTAGACAACTGATCATTTAAATTGACTGTGAGAGTTGGACGACTCTCTGTAACAGTCTTATTGGTGGATAAACCACAACAAAAATCCAGGGAGGGATTGTTATGGCTCGTTCGAGTCTCAAGGTAACCCTGCTTACCGGGCTATTGCCGGCGTTCTTGCTGATGGCGCCAGCGGTACAGGCTGCGGAATCAGGTGCTGTCAATAATGCCGTTGTCCAGCAGGAAAGCCGCTCAAAAGCATCAAAGTATAATCCAGTCAGTTGGCTGAAACAAAAGTTTTCCCGACCGACTGCCAAGTCATCTACTATCATGCAAGTAGGCCATGAACGGGAAGTAACTTCTCAGCCGCTTAAGCAAAGTTCGTTTGCAAAACGTCCGAAGCTAGGTCGTCGCAGTCGAAGCAGCAGGTATATTCAACAGGTCAGTAATCAGCCTAGGATGATTCAAGCAGCGCCTGCTCGTTTTGATAATACACAACAGGCACGTCCCATCAGCTATTCACACGGACATTTTAAACATCACAAAAACTATAAAGCAGCTCAGCAGATGCGATCAACGGCGGGCATGAATGTATTGCCAGGATATCCCCAACTGGGAGCTCCGATGTACCCCTCTCCCAAACCTGGTATTCCCGATTATGTCGGACGAACCGTTATTACGAACCAGGCACTGGCTCCTCAAGAAATGTTGTACGCACATGAGTACAAAGCTATGTATGGCCCTTATTATTACAACGTAAAAGGGGGCTGGATGTGGACACCATTCGGAATGCGATCCCATGAACGATGGAAGCTGGAAGGCACTCAAGTTCATGTAAAATACAAATCGGATTTCGGAATCTTCCCAAGATTCATTCCTCCGTTGGTAAGGTAACAGCTTGATAAGTAAAAAGCTGTTTAGACCAGAAAACGTTTATCACTCTGAGTAGATTCACTCAGAGATACCATCAGGAAATAATATCATGCACAATTTTACGTATAAATTAACGGGGCTTGTTGTAACGGCAGGGATCATCACAACCCTGTCGGCTCAGAGCCTGCAAGCTGGTGAACCAGCCAAAGTGGATGGGATCATCACTGCATTGTCAGCTCAGCAACAGCAAGCCGGTGCACCAGCCAGTCTGAAACAGAATCAGAAAGCCGGTTCTCCGATTAAACAAGTTGGGTTTCTTAACGATAAATGTGGCTGTAAACAGAAACATGTTTATTCCTACTCAGACAATGCTGCTTACGCGAGCAGTAATTGTCCTCATTGTCGATATGGATCATCCGTTCGTTCTGGCGGAATCGGAAAGCGTGGTTCATTACTCGATTTTTTCCGCTGTAAGAAAAAATTCAAGGCAAAGGGTGTTGCTCCCATCGGTCGCTACAATATTACATACGCCGTTGATCCCTACCAATTCGATCAACGAGATGGACGACTTTATGGTGCACAAGGTTATGGTGTTCCGATTGCTGTTCCACTAGCGCCGAATGTACGCCAGACCTACAACTATGGTTGGGGTATTCCTTCAAGCCGCATCACTCCCATATCTCGCATCGTTCAATAATTAAAAACTATTATCCTCAATGGGGTTCAGGAAGATCGTTATGAGAATCTTAAACATACAACTGCTTGCTATTCTGGCAGTGAC
>JAJDEK010000088.1 GCA_029259875.1 Planctomycetaceae bacterium | reverse complement strand
AATGCATCAAGATAAAAAAGTAGGTTTGGCATTAGCATTATTAGTACTTGGTTTTGTGGGTGCATTCTGTTTGCGGCAGGATCAAGACACGACTGTACAGATTCCAGAACTCAATGATCCGCATTATCTGGATGAACAAATCGCTGACAAAGACCGCACTCCTTATTTCGATAGTCAAAGCAAAGATAATCAAAATACACTATTGGGAAGTGAACAGGCTTTAACAGGGATTGATGCCAATCAGCGTTCATCTTCTGATTCCCATGTTTCTACTCCCACAATTTCCCATACGACATCAAAAAAGATTTCGAATGCAGAGCGTTGGGCAGAAATGCCTGAGTTCCTAAAAGAAATTGAACTTCCTGAGGAACAATTTTCTAATACAAACCTCAAAGATTCCGTCTTTGAACCTAATCTTCAGCAAGGCATGATGCGACCGACTTCCCAAGGTTCGACCCCCAATCCTATTCATTCAGGTTCTGAGAATATCAAGCCTCAACATAACAATGCATGGGAAGTTAATCCTTCTCAACAAAAACCTGAAACGAGGAGACGAGAACCAAATCGACCTAGTGTTCGAATTCATACAGTCAAGTCAGGAGAAACACTCTCAGAGATTTCCATTCGCTATTTAGGAAGCAGTAAAAAATACCGAGAAATTTTCAATTTGAATCGTGATCGCCTGCGAAGTCCCAATGATATTCGAGAAGGAATGAAGTTACGGATTCCTGTGTATGGTCCATCTAAGTCAAAGCCACAGTCTGCTAACAGCCAAACTTTCAATGGAGCATCAGCTAAGCTAGGTAAAAGAACTGTGGGGCAGATGGTCTCTCAACCCACATTGAAATCAAGCTCTTCTGCAGTGCAGTTTGAAGGATTAATTGAATCACTCTCAAATTCTCAGAACCAAAATTCATATAAAGATCTAGATCATAAGAAAAAACTGAAACAACTTGAGAAAACGCTCAAATCCAATAAATTGCTGGATCACAAACAAGAGACGAAATCGATACCAGACAGCTATCGAAAGTTTATTCCTGTTCCGCGTTCTCCCTTAACTCCTCAGACAGTCTCTCGAAATTCAAAACAAGAAACAAAGCTGGGGCAGTCTTTATCCCAGGTTCAACCTGATAATGTGAAACAGATCGTAGAAGGGTTATTTGACGAAGTTCCAGAGAAAACAAAGCAGACTGGAAACAAAGCAAAATCGAATATCTATACCATCAAAAAAGGGGATACTCTGGAATCAATTGCCGTCCGAATATATGGCAAACGGTCTGCAGCATTTCAAATCTATCAGAAGAATAAAGAGATTCTAAAAAACGCGAACTATATTCGGCCGGGAATGAAACTGCAGTTACCTTAGGAAGAGATAGCTCAACTGTTTAGAGGCAGTGAAAGACCATCAAAAGCCAGTTCGACATGGTCTGGTAAGTTGTTATTAGTTTCTTCATGTTCCAGCGAATGCGAAATATGCGTAAAGTAAGCCCGTTTGGGTTTCACTCTTTCCACAACTTCCATGCTCTGCTCAAGATTAAAATGGGTGGGATGCGGTTTAATTCGCAGGGCATCAATAATCAGAACGTCTAGCCCTTCCAGGTACTGCCAGCTTTCTTCAGGGATCTCACTGACATCTGTGCAAAATGCTATGTCATTGATTCGATATCCCAAAATCGGTAAGGTCCCATGCATTAAGCGAATGGGCTGAATTCTGAGTCCAAGCAAATCAAATGCTTCAGTTTCCACCCTTTGAAAATCAAGCTGAGGGCGAGACATGTGGTGGAGATTATGTGTCGGTGTTTCAAAAGCGTAATTAAACGAACTGCGGATCTGTTGTTCCACAGTCTCTTCGCAATGCAACATGATCGATTTTTCCAGCCGATATCCACTGATCCTGACATCATCCAAACCAAAGATATGATCTGCGTGGCTATGGGTGTAAAGAACTGCATGCACCCAGGGAATCTTCTCTCGTAGAAGCTGTAACCGCAGTTCAGGTGGCGTGTCGATCAGAAAGCCCCCTTCAGGTGCTCCAACATAAACCGAAGTGCGTCCTCTTTGGTTTTTAGGATTTGCAGAAGTGCATACTTCACAGTCGCAGCCCACGATGGGAATTCCAACACTGGTCCCGGTGCCCAATGTGATGAATTCCCCAAGCCTCTGTGAAAATAAATTTGATTCCTGTTGCATTACTCTTTGATCACTTTTGAAACGGAAGAAGATCAGCTAACGCCACAATATTCGCTGACTCCATCCGCAGTGACAACCAGTAATTGATCTGTTAGTGGGTGGTCCATAGTTAAATAATCATTTGCGATATTGTTTTGAATTTGTTCGATGATACGTGACTGGCTTAAGTTGAGCGCAAGCAGAAAGTCACGATTGGGAACTCCAGCTAGAAATTCACTACCCAGAAACTTTCGAGCCTGTTGGTAAAATGATTTACTCAGCACCTGCGATGCATTATAGGCGTCCGGTTTACTCTGAATGATCATATTAGGTCCCTCTTCTTTGGACATACAGATCAATTCAATTTGATTATTATCAAAATACCGATCCAGGTTTTTCAATGCAATTTGGTGTAGCTCATCTCGACTGATGTTCCATTTCCTGAGGAGCTTATCATGAATATACCAATATGCGTTCGATTCGTCGACTACATACATAATCGATAGATTTGCGACCCAGGGTTCACCAACAAAGTTCGGAAAATTATTTTCCCAAGACTCCTTTGGCAATAAAATTGGCATGATACGACCTTGAATCTGTGATAGATCGGGCTCAGTTTGAGCCTCTCCCCATTCGTTGATTTGCAGAATTGTTGCCAGAGCCGTCGTAATATTCTTTTCGAAATTTTCGGGTGTTGTCAGATAAGCACGGTAGAAATTTGTCAAATTAATCTCAGACTCCCCAAATTTTAATCGAAATCCGGGGATGAGTTCAGATGTCATCAGGGGAAATTTTTTCTGAGCCAGATGCAAGACTTCATTTGCGAACAATTCAGGAGGATTCGCCGGATCCAAAGACAATTGTATAGAATGTAAAATGAGTTGTATGGTTTCGTAGAGATCCTCTTGCGATTTAGGATCATGAAAAAAAGTAACCACCATCTGAATTGAACGTTCTCTAATCAACCATAGTTTCCAATTGTGCCAGTTCTTTTGAGAAAATGGAGACCACGTCTGTAATTCTTGCCACCAGGAAGCCTTCTTTTGGATGATTGCTTCACCGGAATAGCCGATAGACTCATGCTCTATTGCAAGTGGGCCTCGACTTTCAATATTCCGATGTTTGACGAACAGTTGGTCGAAATCTATTTGCAGTTCAGAGTCATATTGTGGTTGTGGAAGTACTGATTTCCAGTGACAGCTGATTGTTAATGTCGCTTTCCCATCAGCAGGACTGAGTTGGAGAATTCCATCCTTCTCTTCCCTGGTCCAATCTGGAGGATACGAGAGCGAATACCAGTTAGCGGGTCCTGTATAGTTGGCCCATTTATTGAAATGAAATTCAGACAAAAACCACCACCAGTTCGAGAAAAAACTCTGATTAGGAAATAGGCGGATGTAGTAGAGACAAAATCCTGCTAGTGCTAGTTCGGGTCGTCTCTCCCAATCTCACAATAATAGACGATATACCCAAACAACTCTATCTGAAAAACTAGACAGGTATTTTCAAAAAGTTGCCTTTAATCTAAGCAGTGAAATGCCTTTCAGTAGGGCAATCCATCAAAAAATTCGATCGAGCTGAGTTTTAGATTTTTTAAATTATTATCGTAAAATATTTGATTTCAGCAGGTTACGATTTTGTATTCATGATGATTTTTTAGCTGGTACGAAGTTTGCTTGAGAGAATATTACAGATAAGAACAATGAGTACAGTCCTTTATCTGAATTGAACTTCACCAAAGGATACGCTGCTGGGGAGTATAGCCGAACTTTCCCTTGTTGGGGTTGTTTGGGCGAGCGCCTATACACTCAGCGGCGTCCTTTTTTTGCTAAGAACATCATAAAACCGACTGAAGGTGTTTTCCAGTTTATTCTTTTCTTTTCAGAAAATTCTGTTTTGTTCTTAGATGACTATGAACTAGCAGGTATTTATTTCTGAGCAGGTTCTTTCTTCGCTGCAACCGGTTTCATGATCAATAGACCGAGTGGAGGGAGATTTAAAGTGATGCTGTGATCGAGCCCATGGCTATCAATCTTTTCACTATAGACTCCCCCTGCATTTCCGATATTAGAACCACCGTAAATTTTGGCATCACTATTGATGATTTCATTATAAAACCCGGCTTTGGGGACACCGATACGATACCCTTCTCGTGGCACTGGGGTGAAATTACCGATCACGATCACGTTTTCATGATCATCGGTAGATTTTCTTTGAAACGCAAAGACACTATTGATTGAATCGTCACATTGAATCCAGGAAAAACCTTCCGGTGTGAAATCTGTTTCATGGAGCGATTTTTCTGATCTGTAGAGCTGGTTCAAGTCGCCCACCAGCCGACGAATCCCATCGTGTTTTTCATTTCCAATTAAATTCCAGTCGAGTTCACTATCATGATTCCATTCATGCCATTGAGCGAGTTCACCTCCCATGAACAGTAGCTTTTTGCCTGGCATGGTATATTGATAGCCATAAAGCAGACGCAAATTGGCAAATTGCTGCCACATGTCACCTGGCATTTGTGAAAGTAATGAGCGTTTGCCATGCACAACTTCATCATGGGACAGAGGTAACACAAAATTCTCTGTAAACGCATAAATCATTCTGAATGATAGCTCTCCCTGGTGATGCGAGCGGTAGATCGGATCGAAGTGCATATAGCGAAGTGTATCATTCATCCACCCCATATCCCATTTCATATTAAATCCCAAGCCACCATTGTAGACCGGGTGCGAAACTCCACCCCAGGAAGTCGATTCTTCCGCGATAGTCAGAATT
>JAJDEK010000087.1 GCA_029259875.1 Planctomycetaceae bacterium | reverse complement strand
ATAGGTTTCGCGAAATTGGCAAATTTTGCTGTCTCTGAGTTGAAATCGATACGGAATTCTCCTTCGGCTTTACTGCCTATCTTGACAGAAAAAGTGGCGCCTTGCATTCCGCTGATGATTTCAGTTAGTTCTTTAATTTTTTGCTCATTTCCTTTTAGAACATTCGACTGCTTAAGGCCTTCCTCAAGTTTGTGAGGTTGTGTGCTATCCTTCAGATCAATTGCCATCGCAATTTGCGGCCCCCCCCGGCGTACCACTTTAGCAGCTTGACTCAAGTAAGGTGAAACAACCGAGCTGGAGTTTTTCCGTCCAAAGTCAGCCCAGCGAGAAACAGCTTGCCGATTTGCTGGATGCATGACCCCCATGACGGAAGTACTAAGGATGACGAAGTAGGCATCACTGGGTGTCCACGCGGCATGCAAACCGTTAATCGAATCCACATAACCACCTTCCGCCCGTGCAATGGAGCGCATTGGAATCGGTTCTTTCAAATCCATGACTGCCAATTCCCAGTTTTGCCCTAAGTCATTCGCAAAGTTGAGTTGAGCTGCGATGACAATTTTATCTGCTTCAGGCGGTAAAAAAATGGGCCGTTCTACATAAGCGGCTTCATGTTTTTTTTGCCAACCTTCTTTTCTGGCCAGCGCGCTGGCATGCATGGCGGTAACATCAATGACAACAATCGAGTTGGCACTGGAAGGAATTCTGTTGAGCAAGTCTTCAAACTGAGCCCATGCTGGAACCTCATAGAAAGAAATAGAAAACAAACACGCTGCAACAATCATTAGCAGCCTTGTACCAGATTTCCAGACTGACTTAAAAAACAAAACGGAGAACATACGCAGATAAGCTTGATGAATGTGTTTCATGATTCAACCTTTGATGTGGAGCCCGAATGCCTAAATTATTACTTCAGGCAAGATTTATATTAGAACGCATTTGAAACGGATCCAGAATAGGAATGAAATTATCATACCAAGCTACATCGTCTTGCGTCTAACATTATCGTATTTTTTCAAGGCTGCTTTGGCGATTCAGTTTTTCAACATTATTAAGGATCAAGAGACGGTCAAGAGTCCCAGCGTTTTCACATTTAGTTTAGGTGATGGTATGAATCTCTTGGACACACATCCAAACCATACTAAAGTCCTGATACTGTTAAAAACTGAGGAACTGCACGCAGCACAGACAGCAAAAAACTAATGCCCGATAGCACCAGTTTAGCAGGATACACCTCACTTATTGGAAAGTGTCTTCGGATCTGCAGGAAAGAGGCACCATTTTGCCACTTCAGGGATCGCCAGTTTCTTTTGCTTTGTCGCAGCAATAACCTTTTGAAAGCGCGGAATCTTTTTCAGCCAGAGTGTCGCCTGCTGATCTTCATAGATCTGTACCCAGTCTTTGCGCTGCTCCAGGTAGCCCAACACTTTCAGAGACGTCGGCAGTAATAATATTTCTGTTGGATACTGATCGAGTAAGGGAGTTGGGCCACGCGAATTTTTATCCAACTTTTGAAATTGCACTAACTCCTGTTCCAGTTTAGCCGAGTATATTGTTCGATAACGACCATCAAAGGCAATCCGCGACTCTGGAAACGTTTGCCAGATGACATACTGAGCCCAACCATAATCCGTTAAAATGTTTCCTCTAAGGTTTTCATCTTGTATGACTTCGATCGTCGCTACGGGCATGCCTGGTGCTCTGCTTTGTGTCTCCACTCCAATCTGCCAGGGAGGAACTGACTCTTCCCAGAGCTTTGTGATTGTATGAATTGCCAACCCGCTAACCGTAAACATTGTTGCAGCGACTAATAGATAACGTAGTTTACTGCGTCGTTCTCCCGCCCACTGTTGATTGAGATTAGGAAACAATCTTCGAATGGCGTCAGAAATTGGCATTGGTAATAAAATAATGACTGCAATGGCCAGTAATGCCACATGCCTAATATGACTAACCGCCTGATATGCGACCACAGCAATTAAAATCAGATCGATCCACTCCCACTTTCGTGAACCGAGAAATGCCAGCGCAATTAACAAAAAGGGGATATAGTACAACAATGCCTGTTGTGCATCCCAGAGTGGTTGCCATTCACGTACAATTTGTTTTGTTATCAAATGATCCCACAACATCTGATGCAACTGAATTCCATAAGGATTGATCAGTGTAACGGTCCACGCAAGACCAATGGCAACACATAACCGCAGGAAATCTCTTGGGTGATATTGAGATTGATAAACCCCCTTCCCCATCCAAAGTAGTACAATCCCCTGAATACCAACACCAGCCAGAAAACCACCATGAGAGTTTGCCCAAAACAGCATCACAATCGGCAAATACCAAATTGATTTCGACTGGGGATGATTGAGATAATGCCTTAACAGTAACAGAGTCAATGCAAAACAACCAAAGGTGACAAGTTGAGGGCGAACAAAAACCACAAACTGTGAAAGGCAGAATGCCGTATAAACCAGTAACAAGATTACACCAGCAAGACTTGCCTTGAACTTTCGCAATGCAATCCAGGCGGGAATAAAAATCACCAGCAACCAGAAATTACGCCACAACCAAAGCCCAATATTTCCGAAACTGCTCCACAACCAACCAAAAGACAGTTCAGAAAGCCATTCGTGATTGATCCAGATGGCACCCGGTTCGGTATAACAAAATGGATCGGAGCGCTCGACCAGAACGTGTTGTTCTATCGCACGGAGTCCGTAAAGTGTATGTCCCCAAAGATCAGGGTCAGCAATCGTCACCGAGCAAGTTAAAAACAAACAGGCTCCCCAAATAATGGCAGTGGAAAACCACCATTCTCGATCACATATTCTCCATTCGGTAGGAACTTGCCCCAAATCAGATCCTTTCACAATCGTGCCTCTATTATATGATTCGCTGTTCTCTTTGGATGTATCATTGATTCGTCATCGAATAATAAAAAAAGATCTGCACATAATTGTACAGATCTTTTGATTTTCGATTTAAGTCTCTTAGCCAGCAAATACTGAGTTGAACAAAACTCATTATTTACTTTTGAGAATGTCTTCCAGACTGGGAAGAGGAGTATGAATTGGTCCCAACACAGGCAAATTCGCACCATTTGCTGGAGATTCTTCATAAGAAGTCAGATCAATTTGTTCGTAAATTTGAACGAACAACTTATGAGAATAAGGAGCTCTAGGATCACCGCCTATTGCGACAACTTCTCCTTTTTGCTTCAAAACATTTGTGTAGTTATATGGTCTAAAATAGTAATAACCATGATAAGCTGGAGTATAAGGATAATGCGGATACATATCTCCTGTTGTTTCCCAATTCCACCAAGGTCGCTTCTTTAGCTTACAACAACCATTGCAATAACTACTGCCACACATATTACAAACACCATATCCACCACCTGAACCATCTCCACCACCCGATTGGCAAGAGCCTCCTGGCATGCAGGAATGGGCTGCAGGATAACTACATTCACATGATGCTAATGAGATAGTTGCGGGAGCACTGACTGTGTTAGCAGGAATGACTTCACCGTCGTACTGCCAAGCACTTAAACCGATGAGCAATGCAAAACTCGCATTCATGAGACCACCTTTATATCTTTACGTTGTATAAACAACTCATTTGGTTAGGCAAATTGGTGGGATAACAATTGAAATTCACTCTGAACTCAGAGCATAGTATCTCTCACCATGAATCGTTTTCGACTTACTAGTCACCAAAGGTAAAGTAGAAAACCATATAAATCACTAAAATATAAAAAATTGCACAATCTGGGAAACACGGCATAATTAAGATTAACCTCCCTTACTTGATTATCCGATAACATTGATGCTACGGGAATTGTATGAACAGATGCCAATTCTCAGATGAGCCAAAATTACATGTTGAGAGATAATTCCGCAAACATCAAATACTTTGACTTGTAATTCCTTAGGAATTTAGAGCGATGTATTAGATCGTTACCAAAATGCGGCAACATAAATAAATATTTCAACTAGCTCCATTAAGCGTGGTTTAATGCGAGTGATAATTAACTAAATTCCTAACTCCAATTTCTCTAAATTGATGTCCAAAGGATTGGGAGACAAGTATGTCTATAAATGCCTCATGGAAAAGACGCACAATGCTGGCTTTGGCCTGCGGTGTCGCTATCACGGCTACACCACTTGCTGCACAGGTCCCTCCAGCTCCTCCTGTTCCAGGAAAAATTAAACCAAGCAAGTTTACTACTGGAGCAGCAAAGAAGAACACACCGGTGGTAAGCACAAAAACAAAAGAAAAAGTTCATCAACTCGTTGATCGAATTTATGAATCCGAAGTAGAACTCAGTGTTCAACAACGGCATTCTAAAATTCTGAAAATGAAGATGGACGTCTTCCGAGTCGCCATTGCAGACCCTACTAAAATCGAAGTAGTTGCATTCGGTGCACAGGAAGTTGAAGTCATCGGAAAAGAAACCGGTACGACAACAATGACACTCTGGCTGGGTCAAGAAGCTAACCCCCAGATCTTGAGTGTCCAAGTAAAAGTCGAAGGTGATAACTCCATCGAAGATTTACGTCGGATGGAATACGGTGAGTTCCAGAAGATGATCAATGAATTCTTCCCTAATAGTAAGATTCAATTGATTCCTTTTGCTGATAAACTAATTGTTCGTGGTCAAGCCCGTGATGAACAGGAAGCAACACAGATCATTACGATCATTCGTGCCCGCTCCGGTTCATCTTCTCTGGGAGGCGGAAACGGTACTGGCTCTTTGTTTGCAGATGGTCAAGCTGCCGATCCCTTTCCTGAAGGAGCAGTTCTGCCAGAAGCAACTGTCATCGACATGATGAAAGTTCCGGGAGAAAAGCAAGTGATGCTGAAAGTTCGCATCGCCCAAATTGACCGCTCTGCTGCACGATCCGCAAGTACAGACTTAATTGTACGATCAGGTGATTTCGGTTGGAGTCAGCTTTTCAGTGGAGTCGCACAACAGTTAGCAAACGGGGGAACTGGTCTAGTAACGGCTTCGTTAACAAGCAGTGATGTAGACCTCTTCATTTCAGCTCTTGCTCAAAATGGATATGCTAAAATTCTCGCTGAGCCAAATTTGGTAACAATCAGCGGCCGTGCAGCTAACTTCATCTCTGGTGGTGAATTTGCTGTTCCAACAGTCGTTGGTGTAGGCGGTGCTCAGGCAGCAACCACAACATTCAAAGGTTTTGGTACACAACTTTCATTCCTGCCTACTGTATTAGACAAAGACCGAATTCGATTACAGGTAACACCAACATTCAGTACTGTCAATCCAGCACTGTCTGTTAACGGAATCCTGGGTATCGATACTCAATCAGTCAGCACAACAGTTGATATGCGAGAAGGTCAAGTTTTCGCTATCGCTGGACTGATTCAAGAACAACAACGAGGAGACTTGAACAGAGTACCATTTGTTGGAGACCTTCCTCTGGTAGGACCTCTGTTTTCAAATAAAGCTGTCTCACGTGATGAAACAGAACTGATCATCTTGATTAGCCCTGAATTGGTTCACCCAATGGAAGCTGAAGATGCTCCTACAGTTCTACCCGGCATGGAAGTTACCGAGCCTGGTGATCTGGACTTCTTCTTCTTGAATAACATTGAAGGCAAACCTGATGTACATCACAGAAGCACTGTCTGGTACATGCAGAAAAAACGTATTCATCAACAACAAAAAGATTTTATTCATCAGACAAAATCTGACAAATACTATATCAATGGCGACTACGGATTCTCTGACTAACAAAAGTTATTATTTCTTTGCAAAATAAAACTTATATTATTCCAATCACATTCATTCTAATGATGTGAGAGAAAATACAAGGAAGTAAGTAATGTCTATACAACCCAAATTTGCAACTTTGCCTGCTATTGCTTTAGCAGCGATGCTGGTCAGTGGTTGCCACCATAAACAACAACACGCTCAGATCCCCTATGATTCTGTAGCTCCACTTGGAACGATTAGTGATGACATTTGGCAAAAGCAGGAAGAAAACGGTGAAGCTTCCGACTTCGTAATTCATGAAAGTGAATTTGTCGGCGCAACCGCAAAACTGAATGCTGCTGGCGAAGATCACGTCAAACAAATTGCGGTTCGCATGGTTTCAACTCCATTCCCTGTAATTGTTGAACCCAGTTCTATGTCTGTGAATCAATCGGATGAATACAAATATCCGGTAAATGGAAATGATGATCTGGACATGCACCGTCGAAATGTCATCGTTAAAATCCTACAAGCGATGAACGTACAAGACGCTGATGAACGAGTCGTTGTGTCTCCGGCCTTGACTCCTGGCTTCGAAGGTTTCGAAGCTTATCGAGCTTACAATAACGGGTTCAGAAACCGCGGTAACGGTGGTGGCGGACTCGGTGGATTCGGTAGTGGATTCGGCGGCGGATTCGGCGGCGGTGTCGGCGGTGGAATCTTTTAGCAAAAGAGGAATTCGCGAAAGCAAATACCAAACAGTGGGCGGGTTCTTTCGAATCCGTCCACTTTTTAATAACATCAAACAAGTGAATACAGCCCACCAAATCATTTTCTGATACTAAGTGAGCAACATACAACTTCAAGCTCGCAATGCTGTTATAAATAGCACAACACAATTAGTCAAAAGAACGCCAGGAATAGAGTCATGAACAACAAAGGATTGTCTTGTTCAATCGTGATCCTTCTCATCACAATCACATTCCAGGGATGCTCACATCTCAGCAACCAGGTAGCCAAAGTCAAATCGGCTTTACCTACTCAGAAAAATTCAGACAACCTCATCATTGCCGCTCGAACATTTGAGAGTAAGAATGAATGGCTGGCTGCCCGTGAGCAATATGAAAAGTATTTGAGTAAGAACCCTAAGAGCGCTAATGCCTGTCATCGACTAGGTATAGTCTGTACGCGTCTAGGTGACTCCGTTGCTGCTACACGCTATTTTACACAAGCGCGACAAATCGATCCACAAAACTCGGTAGTGCTTAATGATTTTGGATTTGCACTCTATCAACGAGGACAATACAAAGCTGCTGAAAAAGTGTTTTCAGAAGCATTACAGAATGATGCAAATAATACTCGCATCATGAATAATCTCGCCTTGGCAGTTGGGCATCAGGGACGTTTCAAAGAAAGCTTTTCACTCTTTCGCAATATCATGCCTGCAGCAGAAGCACATTCCAATCTTGCCTACATTCATACACAAAGAGGTGAAGGCGAGTTAGCCTTGAAGGAATATGATTTGGCGTTGA
>JAJDEK010000086.1 GCA_029259875.1 Planctomycetaceae bacterium | reverse complement strand
AAGCGAGGGTTGCCATCGAAGACAACAATACGATCGCAGTTTGAACGTCCCACCAATTGTTCTGCCAATGATTCCCTTGCGTCTTCAATTGCTTTTTGAGCAGATTTACTCGGGCCTTCAACAAGCACTTCAACCTGTCTACCAATGAATCCAGCATTGTCTTCTTCGCTAATCTCGTTTTGCACCTTCAGCATTTCGTTATTGCGGCGCTTCTTGACTTCATCAGAAATCTCATCGGGAAATCGTTCGGCGGCCTTTGTGCCGGGCCGTTCGCTATATTTGAAGATGAAACTATTTTTGAACCGAAATTCGCGAATCGATTCCAGACTTTTCTGATGTGATTCTTCTGTTTCGCCAGGATGACCAACAATGAAATCACTAGATACAGAACAGCCAGGCAGAATTTCATTAATTCGCTGCATCATATCCCGGTAATCTTCGACGGTATAGCCGCGTTTCATATATTTCAAAACGTCATTGCAACCGTGCTGTAAAGGAACGTGCAAATAACGAGTGGCCTTCGGGAGATCACGAATTGCTTCCAGGAGATCATTTGTCATATCTTTAGGATAGCTGGTGACGAACTTAATCCGGTCGATACCTTCAATATCGTGGATGAGATAAAGTAAATCTGACAAGCGAAACAGTTTGCCATCCTGAGTGTGTTTGTAGCTGTTGACGGTTTGTCCCAAAAAGGTAACTTCTTTGACTCCCTGGTCGGCAAGTACCCTGACTTCGGAGGCAATTTCACGAGGCGAACGGCTTTGTTCTGGACCTCTCGTCGAGGGAACAACACAATACGAACAGAACTTGTCGCAGCCAATCATAATACGCACAAACGCCTGGTAAGGTGAAGGACGCATTTCGGGATCGCGCAACGGGTCATAGCTTTGAAAGCTATTTGTGATTTCTGTATGTTTCCCGTCTTTCCGTCCTAGTCCAACAGCGAGTTCGCGGCTTCGCACATTTTGACTGTGATGGACTCGTGCTTTGTCGATTAAGCTTGCCACTTGCGCAAGTTGACCTGTGCCTACGACGAAATCAACTTGGGGCGCTTTTTGAAAAATCAGTTTTTGATCTTTCTGTGCCATACAGCCCATGACTCCGATCACTTTTTTCGGATTTTTTCGGGCTCCATATCTCAGTCTGCCTAATGAGCTATAAATCTTATGCTCAGCATGCTCTCTCACACTGCAAGTATTAAAGAGGATTGTTTCTGCCTCTTTAACATCCTTGGTAAGCTCATATCCCCGTTTTCGTAGATCCGCCACAACAAGCTCGCTGTCGAGCATATTCATCTGACAGCCAACAGTTTCTATGTAGAGCTTGTGGTTATGGTCGGTTAGGACTTCCGATTGAATTGCGGTGTCACTAACAGGAAGGTGCTCTTCTGCAAAGTTTTTGGTTTGATCTACTTGAGACATTAACGGATTCAATTACTCTATAAAAAATATAAAAAGGATCACAAACCAAATACAAAAACATCCAGTTCGAAGCATATTGCCCTGAACTCAAAAGCGATTAGGCTGCTGGTGCCTTTTGATCTGGAGTATTTAGTTTTACTTCCTGATCTGGCGAATTACTTTGAGCTACTTTTTTCCCACCTTGGGATAACTCTTGCGTATACTCAATCGCCAATTGTTGGGCAACCACTTTCTTGTGATGCGTCATTAACGACGCCAGGGACTTCAAAGCTAAAAGTGAAGCAACTACATACAAGACCAGATTCCAGACATCCATTTCAATCCTCCCTGAGATCCATGGTGACACTATTATAGTGATTTCAGTAATGACTTACCGTTGAAACTCCCCTGAACTTATCGGATACAAGCTGAAACGAGGTTCATTTCGTATTTTTGCAACACCTGAAGATAATTCAATATCATTTGAGCCAGATTCATCAAACCTACTCAAAAGAATCACAAAAAACACGGTTTTATGCTCAATCGTGCAAAAATGAAGCGCATTTGATGGCATTTTCGAGCTAAGTCGTCTTAATGGGTAACGACTTTTTTTAGCTATTACTCGCGAACGCGTTCTACATACGAACCAGTGGCTGTTTCAACTTTGATTTTTTCGCCCACATTGATAAATGCAGGTACGTTCACAGTGGCGCCCGTTTCGATTGTAGCTGGCTTGGTGACGTTAGTCGCAGTATTCCCTTTAGCGGCAGGTTCAGTGTATGTGACTTCAACAATCACCTGTTGGGGTGGGTCCATGCCGATCAACTGATCATTCCAGAATAGGAGGCCACAAATTGCGCCATCAAGAAGATACTCTGCCGCTTTTCCACATACTGATTCATCGATAGAATATTGTTCAAATGATTCATTATCCATGAAGTGCAGGCCGTTCGCATCTTTGTAAAGATACTGTCCATCCCCTTTACGGATATCAGCCTGTTCCAAGCTTTCGCCCCCACTTTTATAGGTACGATCGAGGATTGTTCCTTTAAGTAAATTTCTCAGTTTCGTTTTATATAATGCTTGTCCTTTGCCTGGTTTGACAAAGTTGACTTCAATCATTTCATAAGGATCACCCTCGAGGATCACTTTAATACCTTTGCGAAAATCGCCTGTATTGATTTGTGGCATTGCTTAATTTCTCTGACAATGAATGTGTTGTGAAAAATGTGTTTATGTTATGTTTCCAAGGGCGAGAGAATAACATATTTTGCAACTGTTGAAAACGCAGAGAACACGAAATGTTAGCCAATTCCGGCTGCCGATTCTCTTAATTTTACGAACGAAAAAGCAAATTCTCTGATCCAGGTAAGGCATCTGACACTGAGACTCCTGAATTCAACGAGCTTTCTCCATTGGGAACTGATCCATTTATGTCGCCCACGATAGCAGAAACAACCTGGCAAAAATCACTCGCTCAGGCCATCCGCGATCCGAAAGAACTGATATCTCGATTAAATTTACCGATCAGTTTTTTGGAGCCAGCTTTACAGTCTGTTCAATTGTTTCCATTAATGGTCCCCATTAGTTATTTAAACCGCATTGAATGTGGGAATCCAGAAGACCCATTATTGAAACAAGTGTTGCCAGTGGGAGTCGAAAACCAAA
>JAJDEK010000085.1 GCA_029259875.1 Planctomycetaceae bacterium | reverse complement strand
ACGTCGAGTGTTGCCAATAACTGGCCTTTTTTATTCATAATGTGCATCTTGGCTTCAGTTGCCTTTCCTAATCCGATTTGAGGAGTCTGGAAACCAAGTTTAGTGTCTTCCCATTTTTCAATCTTGGCGGGCAGACCCATTTCGTTGATTTCAATAATGACCATTCCTTGCTCATTACCTAGTCCTTGAGCAGTTAATTGAAATTGTTGACCAGCGACCAAAGCAAGACGTTCAGGTTGTACTTTCTCAGCATTGGCTGGTGCTGCGACAACTGCTTCACCAATTTGATTAAAGAATACTGGTTCGCAGGAGATCACCTGACAAGGAACAATAATTGGGTCTTCACAAATAACAGGGTACCAGGTTCGGCAAACTGGTGGGCACCAGGGGCGGACGTTGATGTGACACCAGGGACGATGCCAGTGATTGTGACCAATGTGATGGCCATGGTGACCGTTGTGGTGACCGTTGTGGTGACCGTGGAAAAAATTCTTGTGATTGAGATGCTTGTTGTGGTGCAGATTCGGTTTATGTAGCGGTTTAAAATTATGTTTCGTGTTTACTTTTCCAATTTTTGTGAAATCTTTTTTCTGAGTTGTCACTGGTCTTTTTATAAACGGCTTTTTCATTTTGTTTTGTGACGCAGTGAATTTAAAATCTTTGGTAAACTTATGATTCGTTGTTTTGGGAAACCCATTGTATTTTGAGTTTTTAGTAATCGTTTTATTGAACTTTGGTTGGTAATTTTGTTTTGGCGTAAACTTTTTTGTTTGTGGGGTACGGAAGTTTTGCTTGGAACTAAAATTCTTCATGGATGAAGTTCGATTTCGATGTGAAGAAAATGATCGGTTTGAAGATCGACCTGAGGACTTTCCTGAAGAGCGGTTTCCAGCCGAAGCGTCTTCTGTCACTGTGATTAAGGTGACCACAATACATGTGAAGAGAGTTGTTGCAAATTTCATCGTTCCGTTCCCTTAGTTTTGATTGGTTAGAGTTGAGTTTGTTGTCTCACACTCAACCAAGCGGGAACGCTCAAAATTTGTTACAACGTTTTTTGAAAAAAAGAAATGGAGTCAAATGATCACTGTTTTGAGGGTTGATTCTTGGAGTAAAGCGCACTCAGTGAATCCAAGTCGGCTTGAAGTGCCTGAAATACACGTAAAATACTGATGGCACCTAGAGTTCCAGCGACTGTCAGAATCCCAATCGCGACTTTATCGTCCAGATTAATCATGGCCAATGAGGCGATACTGAGCATTGGTACTAGGAACGCCATAATTAGATAAATCCAGGTCAGGCGTTTAACTTTTTTGAATGTATCTGGTGCCTGCTGACTGAAATCATTTTCCTTAAGTAAGCGAGGATAAATTGCATGTAGACTAATATAGGTGACTCCAAAAAAAGGATAGCTGGCAGTAATCAAACCGCACAATAACAGTGAGACCAGGAAATGTGCGTAGGCAGAGGCAGGCAAAGCGCCAATGGCATAGTGCATACTAATGGGATACGCGATCCCGGCAATGATCCATTCCGCCGTACAAATGAGTGCAGCGTAATGCCCTAGCCTCAGGCACCGTTTTTGAATGGTTGCAGCATTCTGATGATCTCCATTGTTCCCCGTCGTTTTCTCATTACAAAATCGTAATGTCGTCCAGGTAAGCCAACCGATCAGGCTGAGCCCCAGTGGATAAGCAATGAGATTGATCACTGATTGGATTTGCCAGAATGCCTCTTGTGAATTCTTTAAGTGTTCAACAATATGTTTTTGATTATGAAAGAAGTTAAAGAGGCCCGCCAGAAGATTAGGGATCAAAACAATCAAGATCACAATCGGAATTTCCCAACCTTTCAAGCGTGTGAACCAACTCGTAGAAGGGGGAAATAAAATCTGCTGTGCTCTAGGATTGAGACATAATTCCAGTTGGTTGGCCAAATTCTCACCGGACGTCCATCGTTCTTCAGGTGTGGGAGCCAGACACTTTTGAAGCACAGTAACCAGATGTTCGGGGCAGTCGGGAGGCATGTGCTGTGAACTTTCATTCAACGAAGTGCCTGTTTTACGCTGTAAAATCATTTGTTTTAACAGGGTGGACCAGCCTGAACTCACTGGAAGGTCTTGAAAGGCACGAACGCCCGTTAACAGTTCCCAGAGCACTAAGCCGAGAGAATAAATATCACTTTTCTCGTCGAGGCTTTCGGGCAGTCGTGGATGTGTGGGGTCGTAAGCTTCCAGTTGTTCTGGGGACATGTACGCCAGACTTCCCCCAAAATAAGCAGCGGGCGTTGTACCAGTGACGGCGGAACTGAAACTGATATTAAAATCAGCCAATTTGGGAACGCCTTCCGCTGTCAGCAGTACATTCGCGGGTTTAATATCACGATGCAAAACCCCTTTCTTGTGTGCGTAGTCCAATGCGTTTGCCAGTCGAATACCCAACCAGCAAATGGTTTCCGGCCACGTTAGAGAATTTAACTTTTGATAAGTCAAAGATTCGGAAGGCCGAGATTCTCCACGTGAATCCAGCGATTGGTTCACAGCAGCGACTAAAGTTTTACCTGATCTTTCTTCAGGTGCAGTTTTTCGAATGATCTCGACCACTGATTGCAAGGTTCCTCCGGGAAGGTATTGCATATACAGAAGACGAATTTTTTTGTCAGGCATGATGCGCTGATCGAATACCCGTACGATATTGTCATGATCTAATTGGGCAAGCGTTTGTGGTTCGCTACTGGAGTCTTCTGATATTTTCAAGGCCACCAAACGTTGCATCGAATTTTGACGTGCCTGGTAAACTTTAGCGAATGCACCTTTACCTAACAAAGTCAGAAGCTCAAAATCATCAACGGTATGTCCTGGTTGAAAATGATGGAACGCTTGAGGCGGGGAATGATTGATCATCTTTGTGGTGACATAAGCATGATTCAAATCAAAAAGCTGTTCCAGTTGAGGGCTAACTGCGGGGAATAAACTGAGATAATCAGCGGGATCCACTTCAAAACCATTTTGACGGAGCAGGTGGAATTCTTCATAGAGCAGATCCACGGGGATCGTGTCTTCCAGCAACATGGGAAATTCTTCAAGGTATTCCTTGATGCGCTTCGGGAAATTAAAACGTTCCCAGCGAAATTCCAGATCAATTTTAATGAGTTCAATTAACAGGAAGCGGCTGAGTGTTTCATCATTCTGCTGATACTGTTTTATAGCGGGAGGCGATTGTTGCGCTTCCCAGTCACTCACAAACTGTTCCATCACTTCAGTCAGTGCAGAGAGAGTGCTGAGGTTATCTAATGAATCCAGTTGATGCAAAGGTTCAGACAACAGTTAGCTCCTGGTAGGGAGAATGGTAATCCGACAAAAATTATCGTGAGAGTTTCAGTAGCTGGTTCGTCATGTCAATGGTATAAAGAAGAGGACTTTCCACATATTTATGTAGTATAGTAATCTATACTCAACTGTGTGGAAAGCAGAACGCGAATCAGACTTGGTCGGCTTAGTACAGGAAGTATGAAATATTCATGACGACTGATATTGAAGTTCTCATCAATCAGATAAAACAGGCAAGTGAGCCCGCTTTACTAGAGTTCATGGAACTACATCGTGCTCCCCTGTTGGCATTTATTAATAAAAACATGAGCGATGGGCTGAAAAGTAAAGTAGAAGCGACAGATATTCTACAAGAAGTCTCGCTCAGCGCTGTTGATTCCTTGTCAAAAATGGATTTTGAACAGAAAACGCCTTTTAACTGGCTCTGCCATCTAGCTGATCAGAAAATTATCGATAATCATCGGAAATATTTCCAGGCACAAAAGCGGGCTGCCGGTCGCGAAGTCAAACAACAAGCAGCCGGTGATGGCGAGAAACAGGGGTTCATGGATTTACTGATTGCAAGTATCACTAGTCCCAGTCAGGCGTTCTCGCGCGGCGCGAAAGAACTGAAATTACTTGTGGCGTTGGAGTCGTTACCAGAAGAGAATCGAGAAGCCATTCGTCTGAAGTTTGTTGAAGGTCTTCCCACAAAAGAGATTGCCACTCAATTGGATAAAACGGATGTCGCCGTGCGTGTGATGGTCAGTCGTTCGATGGTCAAACTGCAGGAGATATTGAAAAACGAAGATGAATTCAAAAGCATGCTATAGCGCGCCCAATTTAGCCATAGCGGATTCAAAGCGATTATACGAGATCCAAACAGCTCTGAAGACGCTACAATAAACCTGGATACAGGCTAAGTAACGACTGATTCTTACTCTTCTTCGTTAACAAGTTGGGGCGCAAGTTCGGTGTTGATGCGGTCAATCATTTGCCGAAGTCTTCCCAGATTTTTTCGATTGAAAACCAGGGAGATACGTGGCAAGTCAGTCAAGTGGGAATCGTCTTTTTCCAACTCGTCTGCATCGACCTTGGAGATGATACCTGAGTCAAGTATATCTTTGAATTCATCATTCAGTTTTCCAATGAACTCATTACTCGGTTCGACATGCAAACGGAGCACTAAGCGACCACTCACATACCGCATGCTATTATAGACACTATAAAAGCCAATAATCTCGTCGACAGCATCTTCAATATTATCTGTAATATAAAAGAGAGATAAATCTTCTTTGGAAATCAGTTCCTGTTTGAGAAGATTGTTTTTAATAAATGCTTCCCAATCTTTCCAGTAGGTATCACCGGGAGTATCCAATAGCACAATCGGCATGGGATCGCGCTTTCCGGTTTGGACTAAGGTCAATGTTTCAAAGGCTTCATCTAAAGTTCCGAAGCCACCAGCACAACAGATAATCGCATGGACTTCTTTCACAAACAGTAGTTTTCGAGTGAAGAAATAATTTAAGTTGACCAGTTTTTCGTCTTTGTGGATGACATAATTGGGTTCTTGCTCGAAGGGGAGCATGATATTGACACCCATTGACATATCTGTACCTGCACCAACATGTGCTGCTTCCATGATTCCAGGACCTGCTCCGGTAACAGTCATCCATTTTTCCTCAGCCATGCGCCGACCAAATTGGAGCGCTTGTTGGTAAGCAGGATCGTCAGGCAAGGTTCTGGCAGAACCAAAGACAGTCACTTTACGCTGCTTGCGATAGGGAGTGAATACTTTGAAAGCGTACCTGAGTTCTTTCAGAGCTCGGTCAAGTATCTTGAGATCGCCACGTGTTGCCTGATCCTGCTTTAATTTATCTGCAGTCTCTTTAATACTGGCAACGATTGACTCGTGAGCATAGAGTTCCGAGCTATGCTCTGTGGGTAACACGTCTGATTCGGAGACTTCAGGTCGTGTCTTTCGATATTTCCTCGACATGATTCATTAATCCTTTAACATAACTGGTCGAGATGTTTGTTTGGGTGATTGATACAGTTTACCCCATCAAGGCGTCCAGAGCTTCATCTCTGGTTTCATAAATTGCCCAAAGTGTGTCTAGTGCGGTAATTCTCAATAGCTCGTTTGCCATTTTGCTGGCACCACATAAAACGAGCTCACCACCTCTGCTTCGAACATGTTTATGGCAACGCAATAAGAGTGCTAAAAATACGGAACCAAAGTAGCTAACGTCACTCAGGTCAAAGACCACCATTGGAATTTCTACTTCCTGCAGAGGAGCCATTACAATGTCAGCTGCCTGTTCAATCAGATCCCAGCTCATAGATTCGACATTACTTGCTGGAATGATTACAACTGTATTTCCATGCCATTCCAATTGAAAGTCGTCGTGGTAATTAGACATTTGGTAGTTCCGCAATGATTTAAAGCATTCTTTGCAAACAGAAATCTTATGTTCCGCTCCATAATACTGTGAAGCAGGAAATGAGAACAGTCTTTAGGGACCTCAAAAACAAGAATTCATGCTTAACGGCCTGTAAACAGACGGGAAGTTGATTTTGAGTGTTGAGTTTGCCACCAATTCATCCAAATTTCAGCCTGTTCTGAATGTTTTTTTGATGGACTCAGGTCTGCTGGTTGCTCAGAAGAGGGAACCAGTTTTTCTAGACTGCTCAGAATTTCTTTTAGTGTAATATGATTACGTTCGGTCCACGCTAATTGGACCAGCGGTTCGACGAAGCGTGTTTGGCCAGAGTTCCCCATTTCATGAATCGCATCAGTGCGTATTGAAATGAGTGTATTACTTGAGAGCCGCACCAGTTCTTGCATTCCTTGAACATCACCCAATCGACTCAAAGCCACAACGGTCTGAAATCGAATTCTCTGATTCGAGTGTGTCAACAGTGAACGTAGAGAGGGGCTAAGACCTTGTTCTTGCGAAGAGTTTTGAATGCCACTAATCGCAATGGGATTATGGCACTCGCCGATTGCATTGATGGCGGCGAGTTGAACTGATTCATTCTTATCATTTAAGAGAGGCAATAACCAGATTGCATATTGAGGTAATCCGTATGTACCAAAATATTCACAGCCCAGAATTCTAATATCAGGCCAGTTGTGGTTGATCGCCAGCAAAGCGAGCTGCGCGGCTTCTTCATAATTGTCTTTTGAAATCGATGACATCACAATTCGCCAAACCAGACGATCTTGCTCTTGAGCCATGAGTTTACGAAGACGTTTTACGATAATAGGACTTAATGAGACATGCTGTGAACTGAGTAAAAGTTGTTGAGCTGCTTTGCGGCGGTCAGTGAGATGAGTGCTTGAAAGCTGAGTCAATGCAGCATAACTGGGGTTCAAGCTGGGTAGCAGATCGGTATAGATTTCGTTTGGTATTTGGATGGATGTTTCCAAAACTAATTTTTCAAGCATACCGATTTCTTGAGCTGAGATACTTAAGAGCTCCTGATAAGCTTGATGGTATTCTGCTGATTCACGAGGATGTTTGATGATATCCTGGAAGTAAGATTGGATTTCTGCAATTCGCCGATTCGTATTCTCATGAGGATCTTGTAAGCCTTGTTTTATGAGTTGATCCCACAAGCCGCTAGGAAGTGTTTCGGTTTCAATTAGTTTTCTGACAGCAACAATTCGCGCAGCTCTAGGAGCTTCAATTGAAATCGAACCACTGGAACCGATTCGATCAGTCAATTGCAGGACACTATTTCGCCGCATCTTATAAACACCTTCTTGAATACCTTCGAGTAGCAGTGGAATAGCAAGCTCATCAGGCCATTGAGAGATAGATGTAACAACGGCAAGTTGAACCGTGGAGCTGCGGTCTTTGATTAATGATCGAAGTAATAACGCTGCCTCAGGTGAATCTGTCTGACCTAATCCCTTCGCAACTGCGAGGCGAACCGACGAAGATTTATCATTGATCAGTGGTGCCAGATCGTGTGCTCCCCAGGGAGTAAGACCAATGGCGGCTGAGACTCGAGAACTTTCCTGTTGACGCTTTGACTGTTGTTTGAGCAGCTCCAAAGCCGTTTCCGTTCCCAGGATTCCCATGTATTCAATGGCTTTGTTTTGAACTTTGAGGTCAGCGTCTCTGAGCTGGGACGTGAGAATTGCTACTGTATCAGGATGATGTACCAAAGCGGCCCAGAAACCAAATTTCCAGCGCATTGTTGGGTCAGAATCCCAACGAACTTGCAGCATATTATCAGGCCATGTTGTACTACTAAAATCGGAAGCTTGATCTAATGAGTAGCCTGGATGAGAAAACTGATCTTGTTTTGCATAATACCAAAGCCCGTGAATAATACAGGCATCCATGGCAGACCGTCGCAAATATTTAGGAGGGACTCTTTTGTTGTTGCTGATATCCAATGACTGATTTAGTGTAGGGATTTTGGCGGGGGGAACGAAGCGAGCCAACCCACGATATAATTCGCCACGCAATTCAATGGAAATGTCAG
This sequence comes from Planctomycetaceae bacterium, assembly GCA_029259875.1. Taxonomy (GTDB): domain Bacteria; phylum Planctomycetota; class Planctomycetia; order Planctomycetales; family Planctomycetaceae; genus Gimesia. The sequence goes on along the minus strand of JAJDEK010000085.1, from coordinate 215 downwards.
GTCTTTGTACTAACTGCGTCAGTCTGTTTTTAGTTTTGAAGGGAATAGCGTCAGCTTGAGAGAGAATAAGGCAAATTGCATTGATGGCTGCATGCTTCATTGCTGGAGAAACAGGGGGGACTTCAGCTTTCAAATTATTTTGTTCAGATTGCTGCTTTGGTAATATATTCTGAACTTTATTGTCAGGCTTTAACTGTGAAGCTGAGGGTTTACGA
>JAJDEK010000084.1 GCA_029259875.1 Planctomycetaceae bacterium | reverse complement strand
TTTGGTCGCGATTTAACCGAACTTGCCAAGCAGAAAAAACTCGATCCCGTCATCGGACGCGCTAAAGAAATCGAACGTGTGATTCAGATTCTTTGTCGTCGTCAAAAGAATAACCCGGTTCTTTTAGGTGAAGCCGGTGTTGGTAAAACGGCGATTGTCGAAGGTTTTGCACAGATGGTTATTAATGGGGAAGTCCCCGACCTGCTGCGTGATCGTCGAATCGTTGTGCTGGACTTAGCGATGATGGTAGCTGGCACGAAATATCGTGGTCAGTTTGAAGAGCGCATTAAAGCCGTCATGAATGAAGTGCGTCGTGCAAAAAATACGATTCTGTTCATCGACGAATTACACACACTGGTTGGAGCCGGTGGCGCAGAAGGTGCCATTGATGCTTCTAACGTATTGAAGCCAGCGTTAAGTCGTGGTGAATTGCAGTGTATTGGTGCAACGACTTTGGATGAATATCGTAAATACATCGAAAAGGATAGTGCTCTGGAAAGACGTTTCCAGAATGTCATGGTTGAACCACCGACTGACTTACAAACGGTCGAAATTTTGCGTGGTTTACGAGAACGTTATGAAGAGCACCATAAAGTACAGATTACTGATGATGCTTTGGAAAAAGCCGTAGAATTGTCATCGCGTTACATTACCGGTCGCTGTCTGCCTGATAAAGCAATCGATGTGATTGACGAAGCAGGTGCCCGGATTCGTTTGAAATCAATGGTTCGTCCTCCAGACCTGAAAGAACTGGAAGAGGAATCAGAACGTTTGAATCAATCGAAGGAAGAAGCAGTTGCCAATCAGGATTTCGAATTGGCTGCGAGTCTTCGTGATGATGCCGATAAATTAAAGAAACGCAAAGAGTCGTTGACTCAGGAATGGCGTGAAAAGTCCAAAGAAGTAGATGGTGTGGTGGATGCGGAAGTCGTCGCCGAGGTGGTTGCCAAGATTACTGGTGTGCCGCTGACCCGACTTTCCAGCGAAGATACCGTGCGTCTGCTGCAAATGGAAGATGAGCTGCATCAGCGGGTGATCAGCCAAGATGAAGCCATCAAACAAGTGTCCAAAGCAGTTCGTCGTAGTCGCAGTGGTCTTAAAGATCCGAAACGACCGATGGGTGCCTTCTTGTTCTCTGGCCCCACTGGGGTTGGAAAAACATTGTTGGCCAAAACGCTGGCGGAATTCATGTTCGGTGATGAAGACGCTTTGATTCAAATTGACATGAGTGAATACATGGAGAAGCACAACGTCAGTCGTCTGATTGGTGCGCCTCCTGGATATGTCGGCTTTGAAGAAGGTGGACAGTTGACGGAGAAAATTCGCCGTCGTCCTTATGCTGTTGTGTTACTGGACGAAATTGAAAAAGCACACCCTGATGTGTTCAATATGTTGCTTCAAATTATGGAAGAAGGTCATCTAACCGATAGCTTCGGCCGTAAGGTGGACTTCAAGAATGTTGTTCTGATTATGACAACCAATGCGGGTGCTCAGGGTATGGCCCATGGAGATGCTTTTGGATTCCGAAAAGCAGACGATGATACCAGCTACGACGCCATGAAACGTAATTTGATGCATGACCTTCAGAAAGAATTCAAGCCTGAATTTTTGGGACGTCTTGATGAAGTGGTCGTGTTCCGCAAACTAACTCGCGAAGAGTTGAAGCAGATTGTGGATATCGAACTTGGCAAAGTACACAGTCGCTTGAAAGAGATGGGCATTATTTTGGACCTTACCGATGGTACTCGAGAATTCATTATCGATAAAGGTTCCGAAGGCGGTGAACTCGACTATGGTGCTCGTCCGTTGCGTCGTTCTGTAGAACGGTATATCGAAGATCCCTTGTCTGAAGAGCTACTACGTGGTTCTTTTGAAGGCAAAAATAAGGTCGTAGTGCAATTAAAAGAAGTCGGCGATGATAAGCATCTCGATTTTGAAGGTTCTTATGAAGCCGAGACTGAGGAGCTGGAAACAGTTGGTTCAGTAGAAGGCGCTGAGGGAGACGCTTAGCCTTTATTAGCTTCTGCTTGACAAAATAAATTTTACAAATAGCCCTCATCATTTAGGTGAGGGCTATTTTTTTCTAAAGACGTTTTCGATCTCTATTGCTTTTAAGGGCAACAAATATGATTCCTCGTCAGCTCGAGCCGGAAGTCATGGATACGCAAGAGGAAGCTGTCGACTATAACGCGATGGATCATGGCGAAGTCAACCGGTTGTTTGTAGATGACTTACTGGAATGGATCCCCAGTGAGCAGATCGTTACTGGAAATTCAGTCAAAGCAGCATCGATTACGGTTCTTGATCTCGGAACGGGAACAGCCTTGATTCCAATGGAACTCTGTAGCCGTGCTGATTACGTTAAGGTTGTCGCGGTCGACATGGCTGTTGAGATGTTGAAACTGGCACAAGAGAATATCAAGCGATTCGATTTAGAAAACAGGATTTTTCTAGAGCTTACTGACGCCAAAAATCTATCTTTTTCAGATCACACTTTTGATGTCGTAGTATCTAACAGCCTGATTCACCACATATCAGATCCGATTATAGTATTCCGTGAATTAATCCGCGTCCTCAAACTCGGTGGTTTATTGTTCTTGCGCGATCTGGCGCGGCCAGATTCTATCGAACAAGTGAATCACTTAGTCGATTCCTATGCGGGGCAGGCGAACCATCATCAACAGCAACTGTTGAGAGATTCTTTACATGCGGCACTAACATTCAAGGAAGTTCAGGGACTG
>JAJDEK010000083.1 GCA_029259875.1 Planctomycetaceae bacterium | reverse complement strand
TTCCGGCGTGAGCCTGAGACGCATGCCTCTTTCTGCAGGAGGGACTTTGAAGTTAGCCTGGTTCCAGTTGACCATTCTCATATTTTCAAGAGGCAGTAATTCGTCCAGAATTTTAGAGCGATGTGCTAATGGAAGATATTTTTTCCCTGCTAGCAGAACCAGAGTCCCTCCTTGTTCTGCGACAAAATTCTTGATGTGATTCCAATTCTCCTCTTTGAGATGATCAGGAGAAACATCACCAATGATAATCAGATCTTTCTCACCAAACGGATTTGATTTGTTTTCCTGGTTAGGCTGTTCGTTTTCTGGAGGGGTTTTTGTTGATAATTGATTCGGAAAGAAAGGTTTTGGTAACAGACCTAGATAAGGTTGTTCAAATAAAACCTGCTCCAGGTCAATCCGTTTATCACGTTGCAGCGCATTATGTAAGAAACGGAATTCCCAGCGCGCCGTTTCTTCAACTAGTAAGACGTGTGATTTATCATCGACGATATTAATGGCAAAGTTTTTTTCATTATTATCATCACGGGTTTCTCCCGGCAAGATATCTGTTTGCAGCGTAAATTCCTGTCGCCCCAGTTTGTCTGCTATCAATTCAAATTCAAGTAGTTTGCTTTTTCCCCGAGAAGTGAAATTTTTCACGGCAAGTTCACGATCATGTTGTTTCAAGATCACGCGGACTTCTTTGCCTTCGTACCCGTTTGTGCCAATCCGGGCTTTTAATAATGGGCGATCGTCTTTAAATGCTGTTTGTGGATAATCGAGAGCGGAAATTGAAATATCTTTTGGCTGATATGCTGATCCAAGAATGACAGGATAAATGGGGACCTGCATCTGCCCCAGTTGTTCTGCTGTTGAAACAGGGTCAAGCTGGCTGTTGTCGCGACCATCGGTCAGCAGTATATAACTGGAAATCGGTGCGGCACCCGTATCTGAACTGCCTGGAGCTGATTTGAGCGCTTGCGAGAGGTTCGATAACCCCATGTGTACCTGATCAGGAACTTCGGTGAGTGACGTTTTCAGCGTCTCTACTTCTGTAGGAATGGCGTCACCCGCAAACAGCACCAGATCAACTTGTCCTCGTTGTTGTAACTTCTCAAGAATCGGGTTCGCGGGATTTAAGAGCAGTTTTTGTGCAATTTTTTTACGAGAGAGTTGGTCAAGTTCTTCAAAAATTGATTGAAGATTACTTTTACGACTGCTGGCTAATTGCGCCTTTTTCTCGGGATTGGCAGTTTCGTTTTCGTCGACCCATTCTGGTTCTGTCTTCGCAGCATAAGCGGCTTCCCAGCGGTCAAGTCGACCATCAACATTTTTGTTGCCGATCATTTTCAAAGCACGCGCCAATTGCAATTTTTCCAAATCAGTAGCGTGTCTGTCCTGGGTATTCATACTATCAGAAACATCAAGGGCTACGACAAGCCGTCCTGTTTTTTCGGTATTGAAAGACCAGGTGAGGACTGGTTCGAGAAACGTGAACAAAATTAATACAAGTGCGATCACTCTGAGGGCGATGAGTGTGTTTCCAATTGAGTGGGGGACTAAGCGACGCTCATAGCGAAAGAGTAGAACGATGGTGACCATTGCCAGTATCACGGCGCAGACACCGACGATAGTCCACCCGCTTAGTTCGAAACCATTAAACTGGAAATGTCGTTCACTCATTTCAGTAGTTATCTTGCTACAGTGTGTTATTCGATTGCTCTAAACCATCGGGGAGCGCACTATGGCCGCCTTGTACAAGTCGTCGCGTGAGAAACAACTCTCCGATCATTAAAAGCAGGAAAATCAATAAAAGAACTCTCCAGAACTCCGTTTCCGAGACATCGGAAAACATCGCTTGTTTCAGTTCATCCAGTGTCTTAAAAAATGTCAGTTTATATTCATCAGTTAGTGTTTTCTGCTGTTCTTCAGTGAGAGGAGTCAAATCTGATTCACTGCGGTCAAAATTGACGACAAAGCGGTCTGGCTTGAGTTCGGTCTTAACGCCAGGTTTCGGATTCAAAGCATAAATGCCGGGCAGTGATGTCTGCTGACACTGAAATGTAGCACCAGTTGTAGATTCATCAATCGTCCCTATTGCAGGTTCGCCGTTGGGATCCAGGAATTCTAATTGAGCAATGGTCGTTGTGGCCGGCACTCCGACTACGATCGGTTCGTCAGTATTGATATTACGAAACACGCGGCCAGACGAAAGTTCAAAAACTGCTTCATGTAGAAAGGGGACATAATCGGGCTTAGCAGGTAAATTATTCCAATCTGCATCGAGTGATGATGTCATTAAGAGCACACGACCTCGCTGATGATTCATAAAGAGCATCAGTGGTTTATCATTGGAGAGTTGCGCAATTTCAATGGGAGTCGTATGAGTTTTTGTCTCTGATTCAGTCTTATTATCAGGTTGCGGTAATTTTTCATTCTCAACCGAGACATCCCACCATTGTTTATAGCGGGCTGAAGTCAATCCGTTTGCATATTCTCCACGAAACCGTGTTAACCAGGGAGTCTGTAAACTGGTTGACTTGATTTGAGTCAAGTTTCCGAATTCGATGCCGCTATTCGTTTCACGGGCTTTTAATTTGAGAGGGATTAAGCCCTCAGGATGGAACAACAACTTTTGATATTGTTCAATATCGATTTGATCTCCGAGCGCGATCATCACGCCACCACCTTGTTGATTAACGAAATCAATCAACGCTCCCGCTTGAATTTTTGTGAGCGCATCCACGTTTGCCAGAATCACAACTGCCTGATTTTTTAAGATCTCGCTTGTAAGCTGTTCTTTCTCAATGATGGTTGTCTGAATCCAGGGGGTACGGTTAGTGGGGGCCATTAATGCCAAATTAGCGAAAAAAACTTCGCTTCGCGTTGGGTCAAAGCTTGGTGTCCCGTCAACCAGCAGTACAGGCAGGGCGCTGGTGACGTGTAATGCCGCATCAGATCGATCATCCCCCGGAAGTTGATCTGAATCAAGCACGACACTCACCACGTGGGTACCTTCATTCTCGAATCGATGTTGGAATTCAATGGCTGCTTCGCCATGATTCTCGATTTTTACAGATTGAGTTTTTTCTTTGATGCGCTGCCCATCTACCTCAAAATACACAGGACAGATGAGCGTGGGTTCCGGGCCATCATAGCGAATGGTCGTCGAAATTTTGACAGGGAGGTTCTTGACACAAACTTCACGTGACACAGCCAATTGTCCTACGCGTAAATTTGATTGCAGACCCTGATTCTTTTCCCCAGAAACATTTGTAGCCCACAGATCAATGGGAATGGCAGATTGCTCGAGTAGATCTTGCACCTGATCCCAGAGGATGGGGTCTTGAGGAGTCCAGCACAGAGCCTGATCGTCTGTCAAAATGATGATTTCTCGTTCCAGGTTGGTTGTTGCACTCAGAGTTTGAATGGCTTTGGAAATCGAATTTGCCAGATTCGATGTCCCGGAAGGAGGGGGCAGATGATTTAATTTTTCTCGCACTAGTTCAAACTGATGCGTAGGCGACTCTGTTACCAGCCGAGGTTGATTGCGGGCATCGATGATGGAAATTGTGTCACCTGGATTCAATTCTTCCATAAAGCGGTGAACCCATTGTATTGCCGCAGAATGAGGGGTTGTTGCCTCGCCTTCCCATCCCATGCTATAGGAGCCATCAATGATGAAGACAACATCGCGAGATTGTGTCGAAATATATTTTGATAAAAAGCCGCCGGAAACCCAGGGCCGGGCCAGTGCCAATGCGATGAGTGCGATGAGCAACATACGAATTGCAAGCAGTAGCCAACCTTCCAGTCGGATCTTACGTCTTGTGCGTCGCCCCAATTCCAGAAATTGCATAGCGCCCCACTGGATAACGTCATACTTTTTGCGGCTTAGTAAATGTACTAAGACGGGCAAAGCAATACCCAGCAGGCCGAGTAGCATCATCGGATTAAGGAAATCAAATGTCATGACTGCCTGTTGAAACTATGAGCGGGATGAGGAATGCGCATGGGAATAGTTTAATGTATGGAACATATCAAATTATATGTTGAAATCGTCGTAAATGGTATTGCTCACACAATTAACACGCTAAGTCGGAGTTAAATACAGATTTGTGTTAGAAGGTATGGAAATTACTGTAGAGTGATTATGATGGACTTATCGAGTTCATGTAAGCATGTCAGGTGATTTTTAACATTCCATCAAAAAAATACGTAATGAGTTGGTGAAGTTTAATAAATAGTAATCGTTAATACGAAAATGAGCCCGTTTTTGTTAGTAATGTTTCTGTTTATCGTCTCTTTGAAGACGACAAGTACGAAACAATTCAGGGCTGACCCCATTGGATTGAACGCAAAATATTTCGATTTACTCACCCAGCTTACTCACCCAACATTTAAAAAAACGATAAAAATTTCTTAACGCCATAAGGTAACTACATGTTGAACCGTGTTTTCAGATTTATTCTGAGTCTCTTTCTATTTGTGTCTTTGTTCCATTTCTGTAGTCAGAATCTCCAGGCGGATCTCTTTACATACGTGGATGAATCTGGTCAGTCAGTCACAATTGAGGCAACGCTCTATGGTTCTGGTAAGACACAGGGAGAGATGCTACATGCTTTATTACTGCCTGATGGGACGATCCGCCTTGTTCCACAGGGAAAAATTAAAAAACGCGTTCTGAAAGAAGCTCCCAAGCCTCTGACTGTGAAAGAGATGTCTGAAGGGCTGTCAAAGAAATTTGGTACCGAGAAGTTTCGTTTTCACTTGCAGAGCCCATTTCTGGTCGGCGTTGTGTTGGCTGCGCCGCTCGATGGGACAGACAGAACAGAACTCCGCGTAAAAACGTTTCTGGAGAAAGCGGGACGATTTTTGAAAAATGTGGAAATTATCTTTGAGACATATAGTAAAAAGATGGGCATCGAATTAACAGACTATGAATTTCCAATGGCGATGCTCATTTTCGAATCCGATGACGATTTTGAAGCTTATGCTAAAGAAACGACTTCACTAGGAGCCGGTGTCAAAAATGTTTTAGCCTTTTATTCCAGTGTTTCAAACAACCTGATTCTTCGAATGAGTGAATGTAGTTCCTTTGAAACACCCTTACATGAAGCCATTCATTTACAGACATCCAATCGAGGTGTTGTGAAACGATTTGCACCGATTCCCACATGGTTTATGGAGGGAATAGCAACTGGCTTTGAAGGGAAAGGAGATCGGATCAATGTAAGTCCTGATCGAATCAATTCACATTATGCTCTAATGTCCGGAGTTGCAAAATTGTTGAATTGGAAAGAAGTAGTTGCCTATAATAGAGTGTTTCGCGGTAGTATTTTATCAGGAGATGCTTATGTGCATGCCTGGGGTTTGCATTGGATGTTGGTAAACCAGTATCCGAAACAGTATTTAACTTATATCCAGAGTCTTTCAGCTAAAGAACCTTTCGAAGCATCATCGCCGAAGCAAAAATACGAAGAGTTTGTTGAAATTTTTAAAGTCCGGCCAGAGTCTCTGCAACACAAGTTTAAAGTGGAATTAGTTCAATCGATTTTGAAACAGAAACTGAAATTGCCCCCATTGGACAACAAAACCGTTCATTTGGAAAAACATAAGCAGGAGATGGCCATTGTGAAAATGACGGCGACATCGTATTCTCGGCTTGCTCCTCCCAGAATTGAAGGTTGGCTACAGAATATTTCTCCATTTCGTCCTATGACGTTTCATGTCACAGTCCAGACTAATGCTGGCACTTATGCAGAGTGGTACTTGCCTAACGTGGGAATTCGTAAGAAAATTAAGTTGAAGCCACAGAATGCTAAGCAATTGATGCAGGGGGGTTTAGGAGGCAATTGGAAAACATACCATGTTGAGGTAGAATCGGCTTATGCGAATAGTAAAACCGCAAAGAAATGGGCCGAGGGTAACTTGCCGGTTCCTGTTTTTTATCGTAGATCAACAACTTCCTCAAAGTAATCCTGGATAGGGCACTCTAATTCTGATCGAAGGTTAAAAGATGAAGCTTTCACTTTCAGTAAGGATTGCTGAAGCTGCTTGTAAGACAAAGTTAAATATTTCATTTATGGAATTAGCTGACATTGCTGTCGAGTTGGGTTATTCTGCTCTCTGTATGCGTGCCAGTGTGGTAGGCGTGCATAGTTCACAATCAGAGCTGGAGCAG
>JAJDEK010000082.1 GCA_029259875.1 Planctomycetaceae bacterium | reverse complement strand
TTCGCTTTCACATGATGGTTTGAAAGCATATGCGCCTTCCCTATTGACGGTATGGAGACCAAGCACCTCACAGGTGCACTCAGGAGTTAAAATATGCAAAAACTGAATGAAATTACAAGAAAAGCCAAGCTGACTGGGCTCCTCTTAAGTGGGCTTGGTCTGATGGTTGTATCGCCTGCATTTGGTGGTGATGCTAACTGTGCTCCCGCTTGCACACCAGAACAGCCCAAAGCCTGCTGCACGAAAGTGTATGAAGAAGCCGGCGACAAGCTTGCCGTAGAACTTGATCGCTTAACAGCAGAATGCTGTGCTCCCAAAACATGCACAGACCCAAACAGTTGCACAGATCCCAATACATGCTGCGGTGAAGAAGAATCATCGGATGATGGTGATTGCTGCAGCGGACGTCTTACCAGTCTGTTTGATGACTGTGATGGCTGCAATCCTTTGAGAGATAACGGCTGGAAACTCAGTGGTTGGTTGGAATTTGGTATTACATTCAATGGCAATCGCCCGTCAAACAAATTGAATACTCCCGGTGTTGGATTCAACCAGGCTGATAGCCAATTCATGTTGAACCAGCTCTACTTTGTTCTGGAAAAAGACGCCGCTGCCAACGAAGATGAATTCGGTTGGGGTGGTCGTGTAGACCTGATTGCAGGTTCTGATGCAGCAGACACCGCTACTTTCGGCGGTCCTAACAACACTCCAAATTTCGACGGACTATGGACTAGTAACAATACTGCCACCGCCAACCAATTTGGGCTTGCGATGCCACAATTGTACGCTTCACTTTATGCTCCGGTTGGAAACGGTGTCACATTGAATATTGGCCACTTCTATACCGTCATTGGATACGAAGTCGTTCCCGCACCTGATAACTTCTTCTACTCACATTCCTATACCATGCAGTACGATGAACCGTTTACTCACACAGGTGCCTTAGCCAGTACCGATTTGAGTGACAATGTCGCTCTGACTGGTGGTATCACTACTGGTTGGGATGACTTTGAAAGTCAGAATAATGAGTGGAGCTTCCTCGGTTCAGTTGCTTGGACCAGTGATAGTGAAGATACTTCTGTTGCCTTCGCAATCAGTTCAGGTAGTGAAAATGACGCTTTCGGCGGAACATCTAACCTGACCGTATTCAGTATCGTCGCTCAACAAAAGCTAAGCGACAACCTGAATTACGTGTTCCAACACGATCACATGTTCTACCGTAATGGAGACGTCAATGATCCTGGACAGGACGCTGAAGCTTATGGTATTAACCAATACCTATTCTATGATATCTGCGATAGCACCCAAGCCGGTATCCGTGCTGAATGGTGGAGAGACCACAACGGTACCCAATTGGGCAATCCAGGAACAAGCTACTACGAAGTGACTGCTGGTTTGAATTACAAGTTGAGTTCTTGCCTTCGTATTCGTCCTGAACTTCGTTGGGACTGGGCAGACGGCTCTGATCCTTGGACCACCTCAGACGGGGGAACCAAAGATAGCCAATTCACAGTTGGTACAGATGTGATTCTCGTCTTCTAATATCAAGAGTGAAATAACAACACTGAATTCGGAAAGTCTGAATCAGAATACGATAAAAAAGGAGCCTTTCCCGTTGGGGAAGGCTCCTTTTATTTTTATCTATCCTATAAATCGCTGGTATTAGACGCAAAGCTCGCTGCATGCTAAAATCAAGGCAAGTACCTAAAGTCGAAGCAAAACAAGCACTAACCAAAAGCGCATACGACTTCCGTCCCATCCGGTAAGTCTGAGAGGGAAAGACCAAAGTAGAATGCATAGACTGGTTTTGATAGTATGCTTCACGTTTGAAATTGCACTCGTGTCCTTAGTTTCTGGCCAAGAAACAATACCGCCCCCTAACATCATTCTTGTTATGGCGGATGATCTCGGCTGGTCTGACCTCGGTTGTTACGGTGGTGAGATCGACACACCGCACATCGACTCACTGGCCAGAGACGGTTTGAGTTTCACACAGTTCTATAACAATGCAATCTGTGGCCCGACCCGAGCATCTCTGCTGACAGGATTGTATTGCCAGCAGGTCGGACATCGAGGCGAACACTGGAATGATCCGAAAGACTTTAGCAAATGTGTTACTATTGGTGAATTGCTTCAACAGGCCGGCTACCAGACGATGATGGTCGGCAAATGGCAGGGACGAGACCTGGCGCTGGACAGGGGCTTTGACCGGTTTTTCGGACCGATGTGTCAGGCCAAGATCAGCTATTTTCACGAAGTCAAACAGAATCCTTATTACCTTGATCGTAAGCGCATCGAACTGCCGAAAGATTTCTATCTAACCGATGCACTGAATGATCATGCCGTCCGCTTTCTAAATGAAAGCCTGACTAAGAAAAAACCGTTTTTTCTCTACGTCGCGCACATTGCCCCACATTGGCCACTTCACGCGCGCGAGGCTGAAGTAGCACGATACCGGGAACGTTATCGAACAACGGGCTGGGACAAAGTCCGTTCACAGCGGTTCAAGAACCAGCGTCAGGCAGGGCTGATGCCAGCCGACTGGAAACTCTCTCCACGACCAGCGGGTGTTCAAGACTGGGACACGGAAACGCACAAAGATTGGCAAGCGGAACGCATGGCTGTGTACGCTGCACAAGTCGCATCTATCGACCGTGGTATTGGTCGACTTCTTCAGGCACTGAAAGATGCCAATGCAGTCGACAACACACTTGTGATCTTTCTGTCTGATAATGGCGCTGCCCCCGACGGTGGTCTTACTCCAAGTAAGAGCGGTTTTGGTTTCGGACCGAAATCAAAGAATACTGACTGGCGAAAAGATGGCATACCAATCCACCCCGGCAGCGGCCCTGACAATCTGCCGGGACCTCATGACACGTTTGCCGCTTATGGATTGGCATGGGCAAATGCCAGTAATACGCCGCTACGCGGGGCGAAACTGAGCGGTTACGAAGGCGGCATCCGCACGCCGCTAGTAGTCCGCTGGCCGGCTGCGATCCGTAAGCGTGGTGGAATCACGAGACAGCCGGGACACGTGATCGACTTTATGGCTACATGCCTGGATGTTGCCAATGCCAGTTATCCCACCGAATTCAAAGGCCGCAAACCGTTGCCGCTGGAAGGCAAGAGCCTGCTACCAATTTTCCAGGGACACCAACGAAAAGGCCACGAAGCGCTTTGCTGGAGCGTGCCCCAACATCAAGCCATCCGTATGGGACAATGGAAAGCGATCCGCCCCAAGAAGGGTGGGCAGTGGCAGCTTTTCAATCTCGAATCGGATGGACTAGAGACAATCGATCTTGCAGAACGCGAACCGGAGCGTGTCAAAGAGATGACAAGTCGATTTAAAGTCTGGTACAAACGCGTAAAAGCGGAATGAAAAAACACCCATTGTGATTCAGCGTCATGGCACTACTATTACTGAAAGTCCATTAAACCCATGTGTATATCACATCATATTTAATTTAATGTTTAAAGTGCCGACGACCAGTGAAGATCATCGCAATCTGGTGCTCATTGCAGGCTTCAATCACTTCTTCATCCCGTACTGAACCACCGGGTTGAATGATGGCAGTCACACCGGCTTTGGCCGCCTCGTCCACTCCGTCACGAAATGGGAAGAAGGCATCAGAGGCCACGATTGCCCCCTGACTTCGCTCTCCGGCTTTGTAAGCGGCTATAAACGAGGAATCCAGACGACTCATCTGACCGGCACCAGCACCGAGCAGCATTTCATCTTTTGCCAGTACTATCGCATTCGACTTTACGTGTCGGCAAACAATCCAACCGAATGACAAATCGTTTAATTCCTGAGCCGTTGGTTCGCGTTTAGTGACAACTTTCCAATCGGTAGTGTCATCGCGAAGTTCATCTTTCTCCTGAACGAGCAACCCACCTGAGACTCTGCGATAATCAAGACTGGCATAAGCAGGCGATTCCGGCAGAGGGCATTTCATCAACCGCACGTTTTTTTTCCACTTCGGCTTGGTGGTTAGCAACTCAAAAGCCTCTGGATCATAATCCGGGGCAATAATTGCTTCTATGAAACGGTTTGGCTCACATAGCTTTTCTGCCGTCTCTCGATCGATGGGGCGATTGAAACTCATTATTGAACCAAATGCACTTACCGGATCACCAGCATACGCTTTTTCGAATGCATCCACCAGCGAATCGGCGGTCGCACAACCACAGGGATTTGTATGCTTAATGACAACCGCTGCCGGTTTTTCAAAATCACTTGCAATTTGTACTGCTGCATCCAGATCCAGAAAATTATTATATGAGAGTTCTTTTCCATTTAACTTTTCTGCCAATGCGACACTCACCGCAGGAGGATTTTTCTCAACATAAAACGCGGCACTCTGATGAGGGTTTTCTCCATAACGCAGTTGATCTCTACGCACAAGATTGATACTCATCTGGGAAGCAAACCGTGAATCATCACCTTCCGCTGAAGGCAGAACAGAAGTCATATAATTGGCAACCGCACGATCGTAACAAGCAGTCATTTCGAATGCCGCTGCAGAAAGCTCAAGTCGAAATCCTGGAGTTAACGGTCCCACCTGCAATGCTTCTAAGACGCGACTGTATTGTGCCTGAGCTGTGACGATTCCTATGTAAGCATGATTTTTAGCAGCAGAACGAACCATACTGGGACCTCCAATATCGATTTGTTCGATTGCTTCCGGTAAAGAAACATCTGGTTTAGCAATGGTCTCTTCAAAAGGATAGAGATTGCAGATGACTAGCTCAAAAGGAACGATTTCGAATTCCTTGATGGCTTCTGCATCACCGACTAAGTCAGGCCTGCCTAGAATCGCGCCATGCACTTTAGGATGAAGTGTCT
>JAJDEK010000081.1 GCA_029259875.1 Planctomycetaceae bacterium | reverse complement strand
AATTCGATGATGGTAGTGGGGCTGGTATCACTACCGGGATTGATGACAGGTCAAATTCTAGCCGGTGCGAGTCCACTGGATTCGGTAAAATACCAGATTGTCATCATGTTTCTGATCGCTTCGGGAACCGCACTGGGAACTGTTATTTCCGTGTTGTTGGGCTTTCGATGTTTGTTTAATGCAAAACATCAATTCCTGTTTGATCATATCAGACGAGTGGGGTAGGGGCAGGGGCACAAAATCAACCGGAGCTCATTCCTATTTGAGGTTATCAAAGAGTTGTTTGAGAACCTGTTCTGGGTAGAGTGCAAATGAAATCTCTCGGCTTTGAATTACTTCATTCGCTTTGATTTGCTGCCGAACTGTAACCAAGTCATCATTAATCTGTCCCCGCAATTTCGAGGTCAATAAAGCTAATTCAGCATCGACTTGCCGTAATTCTTGAAACCGCTGTCTGTTATGACGTCTGCGTTCCGCCTGATTAACAGGTTTTTCCCGATCTGCAGCCATGTGTTGCTCGCGTATCAGTGCCTGTTTTCTTTCGATCAAAGAGGCGGCTTCCGTAAGTTGATTGGCGGTCAAATGGCGGTCTGAATTGAAATCGAGATCCCGTAAGACCCGCTGTAGACAAGTTTCATCACAGTGCTGAATGTCAAAAGGCTGGCAAAAAGGTAAAAACTTTGTCGCAGACAAAGTCAGATATCGGGGGGGAGTCAAATGAAAGAAACGAGTAAAAATCCGATCGGTCATCTCATCATATTTCGCCCCACCAATTCCATGGACAAAGAGGTCACCCAGAAATAATCGTGCAAAGAGTGTTGTCGTCAAAGCGCGTGTTCGCAAGCGGATGCCCTGTTCGGACAATTGTTTCAAAACTTTGATTCCAGCAGACAAATCACAATTTTCCTGCATCGGTAAAGTCGTAATCACATTCATCCCATCCGAAAGGAGAACGCTTGTGTCATCTCGCTTGACGAACAATTGATGCCGATGTGTTTCTCCAGCACGCCAGATCCAAAACGGAGACTCGACCCAGCCATCCTGCTCTGATAGTTCCGGGACAGGGTGCGTTTTACTCCGCACGCGATTCACTTTACGATACTCGGATAGAACTTGATTATGCGTCGTACGAAACTGTGCGGCAAATTTAAATAGATAACAGGC
Source organism: Planctomycetaceae bacterium (assembly GCA_029259875.1). Lineage (GTDB taxonomy): Bacteria > Planctomycetota > Planctomycetia > Planctomycetales > Planctomycetaceae > Gimesia. Next base: position 3,494 of record JAJDEK010000081.1, on the reverse strand, counting down.
AAACCACAAAAATGGACTTGTTTGACAAAGACGACTGATTGGGAGTTCAAGATTTTCTATGCCCCAGCGTTGCTCCTGTGCATGGCGAGCCGCAACCAGACAATCAGCTAATCTGTCTGACACTTTCATCTGTGCTATTGCAGCAGGCCAGATTTCACTCAATAGGGGTGAGGAAAGTTCTGGCCATTGTTTGAGTGCCTGTTCTGTTCGTTCTGCAAACGAACAGAACAACTCCTTGTTTTGAATTGTTGTTTCTTCCCACGGCTTTTTCTCGATTGATTCATCAAAAGAAATTTCAGATAAAAGCGGGGCCGAACGAGTGCCTTGAGGTACTCGGATGGAAGTGGAACTGACCAGATCGTTATCGACGATCAAATTCAGACTCAAGCCTTGTGTTTTTTGAGCGACTTTACCAATCAGCAAGTTCTTCACCCACACACCAGGATGATATAAAGCAGGCTGATGACCGGTAATCAACAACAGACGGTCGTTGAAATCTTGGGGAAGCTCAACATCGTTCCCCGTCAATTCCGAGGTGTAGCGTGCTGCTTCTTCCAATACGGCGCGACGAGCCCATTCTCTGAGACCAGATATAATTTTGCCGCTTCGATCACGAGAACAGGCTTTGAACATTCTACGATTTTCTTCTGCATCACTGATCATCTGACTCAGATCAGGGCGGGCAAAAATCGCATCATCGTACCGCGGAACCAGTAAATCCTGCTTCTCCCATAACAGTTCTGGGACCGTATCGGTACCGGAATCAAATCGGGAATCGGGATTCTTACAAGGAAAAGTAGTCACTGAAGACATTTCAATGCTTTAATGGTGTGCTGAAATCGATTTCATTTGCAGTGAAAGCAGTAATTCACCAGACGTGAAAACTGCATAATGAGCACTCTAGTTTGACCAATTTACTACTTAATGTCGAGCCCGTTTGAATTCAATCCAAACGGAAATCAGCCGATGCATACCGACCTGAACAACTATTTCTTGTGTCTCGCAATTTATTCGTTGTAAGAATCGGCATGATCGTTACAACTCTCAGTCGCACAGCAGGCTAATCCGGAAGCCTGCATTTCACGATTAAGTACTTCATTGTAATACGCTTTGCGCTTGATCGCATCATCCAGCGAACCTCCAAAACTGCGATCCTCTTCCAGATAAACAAGGGGAACTGGAAATTCGATAATCTTCATTGCATGAGCGGCTGCCTGAACCCAAAGCTGTAGCGGCATTGCGTAGCCCATGTCGGTTACATTGAATTTTGAAAGGGACTCAATCCGATACGCTTTCAAACCACAAAAAGCATCAGTGATTTGAAATCCGAGTTGTTCATTGATTCGCTGGGTTACTGCCACATTGATCTGCCTACGCTCTTCAGGCGGAATACTATCACTGGAAAAGCTTTTCAGATAACGACTCCCGGAAAGAATATCGAGCGAATCGCTCTCAAGACTATCGCACATTTGCCTGACTAAATCAGGCAGTAATGCCGGTTCGTGCTGACCATCGCAGTCGATCGTCACTAACACATCATATTCACCCTGATGAGCTACAGCAAAATCAAATGCACTTTTCAGGGCAGCACCATAACCACGATTCTGTGGATGAGAAATCACTTTGATTCCGGTTATTTCCTTAAGTCGTTCTGGAGTTTGGTCTGAGGAACCATCATCAACGACTAAGATAGCTTCTGCATACTTGCTCACCTCGGTCAAAACTTCGACCACATGGCTTTCTTCATTGAAAACTGGTAAAGCAATGAGTGCTTTCCTGCTCATAATCAGATCCTCTCAGATTCTGGAGTCTTCTATCAGATTTGCTAGGCACGGTTTTATTGTAGGACGCATCATCTCCGGGTCAACTATTCAAGTTACTCAATACAAACTACCGCATGAACTATGCAAAAACTTAGAACTCGGTTGGTTGTGAGATTGGTTTAATCTTCTACAATAGAACCAGAAGATGTATTTGCAGAAGAATAGGTTTCGTTTTCACACAAACGAGTTCGACACAGCAGGCAATATACGTAAAACCACTAACACCTAAGACAATTTACATGGAATCACGAAGGAGTTAACCGAATGTCTTATTCGCTTCCCGATCTGCCCTATGCCTACGATGCGCTTGAACCGCATATTGATGCAAAAACAATGGAAATTCACCATTCTAAGCACCATGCGGCTTATATTTCCAAAACAAATGCCGCTTTGGAAGGACACAGCGACCTTGCAGCCAAATCCATTGAAGATCTCGTATCTGATCTGAGTGCTGTACCAGAAGCGATTCGTGGTGCGATTCGGAATAATGGTGGCGGACATGCCAATCACAGCTTATTCTGGACCGTTCTGTCACCCAATGGAGGAGGAGTTCCCAGTGGTGATCTTGCTGACGCAATTAACTCCACTTTTGGAAGTTTAGACGCTTTCAAAGAACAGTTTTCCAACGCCGCTGCGACCCGCTTTGGAAGTGGTTGGGCTTGGCTGTCAGTTGATGGTGGAAAATTAGTCGTTGAAAGTACTGCAAACCAAGACACTCCGCTTTCTGAAGGACGTACTCCGATTTTAGGACTGGATGTCTGGGAACACGCATACTACCTAAACTATCAAAACAGACGACCTGACTACATTACAGCATTTTTCAATATAGTTAACTGGGATGAAGTAGCAAAGCGGCATGCTGCTGCTAGTTGATCCGACATTTTGTCGTGTTTTTGATTGCTTTGAAACATGAACCACTTCAAAATGGAAACATTCAGAGTGTTTCGATCTCTTAAGATTCAATCAAAAACGGCTTTTGCATCGACAATCAACCCCTAAATTGCCGATGAAATGAAAGCGGCCTTCAAAAATGAAGGCCGCTTTTGATATTAGGGGATTTCTGAATGTCCAAACATAGCAACTACTTAGCCATCATACTCGGCATGCTTTTTTTTCAAGTAGGCTGCAAGAGCATTCCCGACTATCACCAACCTGCTGGATTTAGCAGCACCTACCACCAGAAAATCTATCCAGAAACAGCAATTGCTTCTTTACCAGAGAGCTCAGCACTGCGGCAGAAAGCTGATCAGGGAGTCTTCTTCCCAAACGAAGTCAAAGTGAAACAGCCCAAATACCATGCTCCACTGGCTGAAATCAGAGGCCGCATCACTGATGAAGAGTTGCAGAATTCACGACGCCGCTTGCAACTGGATAGCCTGAGAAGAGCCGATGATTACATCAACCAGGAACCAATCTATAACCAGAACTTCCCAGCTCCCGCTGCTTGGTAGCCCAAGATCACATTTGGCTTGATCGCTTCCCGTTGTAAAGATTACATATTTCAGAAAACCGGAATTCAGCCTGACATTCTGCTTTTGACAGGATATTTAATACGAGCTATCTTTCCACTCTCAATTGCTGAAGATTTTACTGTGAAATAATCTTCACAGAATGTTGTGGAAATGGGAAGGACCCCAAACGTGGTAACTGGTCAACATATCGTTGTCTTCG
>JAJDEK010000009.1 GCA_029259875.1 Planctomycetaceae bacterium | reverse complement strand
TGACCATGGCTCGCTTTATTGTGGAAAATCACAATGATTGTACCATCCGGCATCAGTGTCAAATTGGGCCAGGCACACACGTTTTCAACAGCAACCAACTGACGAATAATTTTCGGTTCCTGCGCAGAGAGCCAACTTGTGCATAAAATGGACATCACTACAACAAACTTCAGTTGCGAAAATTGCATAATTGAAATTTCTCCAAATCAACCGGCAAACTTAGTTTCAGAAAGAACTTGGGTGCCAAGCTCATGAATGTATGGCGTACCGGGAATTACTGTCGACTGGTCCAAAATTGATAACCTCATGTTATAAAAATATCAATTAAAATACAGTCCAGACGAGTATTTGTATGAATTAAAAAGAATCCAGCTATCGCAGCACAGGCAGTCGTGCTTTCAGTTTTGATAGAATCGTAGCCTGTTGGGTTCTAGCTTCTTCTTCGCTCATTGATTCGCCGACTGTCGCTTTAAGAGGACAATTGCGGCACATGACTAAAATGTAAGCTGAGGGAATAAAGTACAGAGCCAACAAGGTAGCGCCGCCCACGCCCCCAGCAATGGTAATTGCTAGCGGAGGCCAGAATCCTCCGCCCGCTAGTACTAACGGCAAAAAGCCGGCAACGGTCGTCAGCGAGGTTGCCACAACGTGCCGTGTGGAGCGTAAAACAACATCACGAACGACAACTCGGTTGCCAATCCTAGCTTCCGGATTCGCACGTAATTCTGCTAACACAACGATTGCATCGTTGATGGCGACTCCTGCCAATCCCATCGAACCCACAATCGCCATAAAACCAAAGGGAAAGCCGAACAACCATAACATTCCCAGTCCCAGACCAATCGATAGCAGCCCCACACTCCCTACCAGACCAGCAACGCGAAACGAAGAAAAAGAAAGCACCAATGTAGCCAACATCAAGACCATCAGCACTCCCACATTGACCAGCAGGTTGCCGACAGCATCATCCCGCTTAGACGCTTCACCACCCCATTCCAATCGATACCCCGCAGGTAGCTGAAATCCGGCCTGCTTTAAGTTCGATTTGAATTCGGTCAGCACTTCAGCGGGAAGAATCCCCGCTTTGAGATAAGCCTGCACCTCATTCATCCGTTCGCCATTGTAGTGAGAAATCGCAGCGATCTCTGATGACATCTTTACCTTAGCGATGGCTGTCAAAGGCACATATTGTGCTTGTCCGTCTGCTGTTTTCTTGCGAGAAATTAATTGTAACGAAGCAATATCAGCAATCGACCCACGTTGATCATGGGGCACACGGATGCGCACCGGCAGCTCTTCAGTTTCTTCCAGAATACTACCCCCCAGTGCGCCTTCCAAAGAGGCATTCAACTGCCTGGAGATTTCCGCATGGTCCAATCCCGCCAATCGTGCCTGCTCTTCATCGATTTTTAAGGTAAGTTTGGGAAGTGGGTCTGCTAACTCAGCTTTATGATGAAGTACATTCGATGTTTTACTCAGAATTGTCCGCAGCTCGTCACCCAGCAAACTTAGCTGCTGCAGATCAGGCCCAAATAATCGGACTTCGATCGGTGCATCAAACGGAGGTCCTTGCTCTAATTGTCTGACCAATACACGTGAATGCGGAACTTTTCGATCAAGTTCCCGCTGCAATTCATGTATCAACTTCTCTCCGCCGGAAGATGAGTTTAATTGCACGAGGGCCTGAGCATAATTCGAGGAATTTTCGCGTTTCGCAGTGATGTTATAATAAAACTGAGGCGCACTCTCGCCTAAAAACCACTCGATCCCTTTTACTTCCGGATGCTGCAAAACGACTCGGCGAATGGTTTCTATCGTCTCACGTGTTTCTGTCATGGAAGCATGCGCGTTTAATTCCAGTTCAATATTAACCTGATCGCGGTCGGCAGGAGGAAAGAACTGCTCTGGTAACTCACTAGCCACTATGAAACCGCACACAGGCAGAACACAGCCCAAAGCAATCCCCAAGAGAGGACGTGCAAATAGAAAATCCAGAGATTTCTGATAAGCGGCTCGCATTCCAGCATGACTATAACCAATCTGCCACCAGTGCGCATGAAGCGGATCTTCATTTTGATCAGCAATCAGAGCAGCAATCGCCGGAATGACCGTCATTGCCAGGAAAAATGAACTACAGATCGCCAGAATCACACTGATCGCAATTGAGCCGACAAATTCGCCTGCAGGTCCAGGCATTAATGCAATCGGTGCAAACGCCAGCGCAGTCGTTAAGGTAGAGCCCAGTAAAGGTACCGCCAAATGCCTGACAGTAGAGATCACGGCATCTTCTGGTGCTTTACCGGCATGCAACTTCGATCGCACTTCATCGACGACGACAATCGCATTATCAATCAATAATCCTAAAGCAATGATCAACCCGGTCACAGACATCTGATGAATGGGAATATCCAGCACACGCAGACCTGCGAGCACCATAAATGCGGATAAAGGCAACGCGGCCCCAATCACCAGGGCATTTCGCCACCCCATCATAAACACAATCACAGCGATCACGGCCAGTCCACCAAACAACAGATTCCGAATCAATCCGTTGAGTCGTGCTTCCACATACCGATTCTGATCGAACAGTGTTTGCACCATCACGTCATCAGCCAGCGATTCCTCAAATTCCCGAACGACTGTTTTCGCAGCTTGACTCCAGTGATCAATGCGTACGCTGTCTCGCACGAATACCCCCAGCGTGACCGCAGGCTTTCCGTCAGCAATGACTAAGCTACTCAAAGGAACGGCGACTCCCTTTTTAATTGTGGCGATATCACCCAATTGCACAGAATGTCCTTCAGCTCCAAATTGAACCGGGGTATTTGCTATGCGTGAGAGAGAATCCAGCTCTGAATCGACGTCAATCAACAGGTCACTTTTTTCGCCTCGCAAAAGCCCCGCCGTGAGCTTTGCATCCGATGATTCAACCTGTCGCGCAATTTCTTCTACACTGAGCCCCAACGAAGCGACTTTGTCGGATTGGATCTCGGCAATGATTTCCTCATCAGGATCGCCAAACGTATCGATTTCTTCTGTGCCTGAAATCGCCCGCAAACGATCTTCCAACTGCTTCGCAGTACGTCGGAG
>JAJDEK010000080.1 GCA_029259875.1 Planctomycetaceae bacterium | reverse complement strand
GATGTATTACTGGTAGCCTGTGCCGATCAGCCAACACACGATTTGGAAGACGAGCTTCGTTTGCGGTATCAGGTTCCATCCCGCTGGGTTCTGGCAACTCCTCGATCAATTAGTCAAGCAATTGCTGAATATTATGCAGTGGCAGCGCAAGCGAGTGACGGAGATCAGGAAGCGAAAGCAGACTCTGTTGATGAATCAACGAAGAAATCTTCCTCAAAACCAAAGCCAGAGAAAAAAGTTAAAACCCCCAAGCCCTCTAGAGGTAGGAATGAATTATCTCCTGATGAGCTGAAAGAAAAGAAACAACTGGCGTTCATTTTTAGTGGGTGGGCCTTTTGTGGCGCGATCTTAATCGACCAATTCATATTGAAAAATTATGTTTTCCCGCAAACAAGTCCTTGGAACTTTATGCTTGCGACAATCAGCTTGCCCTTTATCGCCTTTTATTTATGGTCGGGTATGTGGAAGAAGTAAATTCGGTTTCATTGTTGTTTCCAGAATATGTGGTAAAACCGTTATAGACTTGCCAAATTTGAGACCTTCTTTCTACGGAATTGCTCTTGCCTGATTCCATGCAAACAGAGTTCCGATGATATGCTATATATAAGGAAGAAGGCAGGTCTTTGTTGAATTGTTCTCCACTTATCTGCCTGATTCGATTCTATCGCGAGCTGTCATAAACCTGGAGTCCTTGATGGCAATTTCTTCTGTCACATCTGCAATGCATACCGCTTTATCTAGCATTGATCGCATCGGTCAGCGCATGGAACAGATTGCAGGCAATGTTGCCTCGGGTATTGAAAGCGAGGCCGGGGAAAGCAGCCACTTGATCAATAGTGGAATTGTGGATCTCCCACAGCTCAAACATCAGGCTGCGGCTAACGTAAAAGTGTTTGATACTGCAGAGAGTCTTCTGAATTCACTCCTCACACAGCGTCGAAAATAAAACCGAAATTACACGCTCTGCCTTAATACGTCGTAGCTTATCATCAAATATAATTAGATCACCAGGCTTGAGATCGTTCTAATCATACAATGCTATTCTTCTGCCACTTTTTCATTGATGGGCTCTACTTCTTTTAGCTCAGCAACCAAATGCCCCAATTTACGAACTTCAATCACTTCCAACTGAAATCCCTGCCAATCACAAAGATCACCCACTTCAGGAATTCGTTCCAGTTTTTCATGAAACATTCCAGCGACCGTTAATAATCCATCGTCAGCAATTTCATAGTCTTGCTGCAATTTGCGACACAGGTAGCGCAGAGTTGTGATTCCCTCGACATGATAGACACCCGACTGCACTTCACGGACTGGTTCACGTCGCAATATTCGTTTTGCTCGGCTTGGTTCAGGTGAAACAATCGTGTCAATAATGTCTTCGAACGTCACAATGCCGATGGTCTCACCATATTCATCAACGACTGAAGCAAAGCGACAATTTTCCATCTGAAATCTTGAAAAGACGTCAGAAAGGTTTGCACACCAGGGGACATGAATGATTCGTTTTGAATTTTGATTCAGAGTCTTTTCTGTAAACGAAGATAAGTCAGACAGGGAAATAATCCGGTCAATCTCATCCGAATCACTCTCACTTTTCCTTAAAATAAGGTAATCTGTGTTGGGAGTAATTTTCTTCAGGTCGTCTAATTTCAAAGGCGCATTAAAAGTGAAGTAGGTCCCTCTTGGTCGCATCGCTTCTTCTACTAACATTTCTGAAAGATCCAAAATGTTATGCAGAATTTGCCGCTCATGGCGAATCACCTCTTCACTGGCTCCCGATGCATCGACGGCCCGTTCCAAATCTTCAGAATGTAAATAGGGTTCTTTCTCGATATTTGGCCAAAACGTCCGCCGCATCAATTTACTAATATTCTGTAAAAAGGGAATCACGGGGTCGAGAAGTCGAACTGAAATGGCTAATGGCCAACTCACACTGACCGCGATTCTTTTGCGGAAAACAATAGAAAGGCTTTTGGGAAGCACTTCACCAAACAGAATGATAGCCAGTAGACTTCCCACGCTGAAAAAACCTGCTGCCACTGTCATCCCAGCATCGGCCAGCCTCTTGGCAATCACACCCGCGACCGCAAAATACGACAAGTTTATTAATAGATTCCAAAAGAGGACGGCGGTTAGCAGTCGGTCTGCGTCAGCAGCTAATGTCGCGATGATCTGCTCACTTGGTTTACCTTTGCTGAACTGTCTGAGTTCATCTCGCGAAAGATAAAATATCGCAGTCTCACTCCCTGAAAAAAAACCGGAAGCACATGTCAAAGCGAATAACGCTAATGATCCTGGAAACCAAATTGGGAGGGTATCAATAAATGCGATTATCATGATTCAGGGGTTGCCACTCTATCCTTTATCAAAAGTGGTTTTTCCCAAGGCAACATCAAATTCAGAAACTGCCGGAATATACATTGAAAGAACGGGAAGTCCATAAGCAAATAGAATCGTGATCAGAACTCCCAGAGTCCCCCCCAGCAAAAACGAAGTAATCGCATAAAAAGTCAGAAAGGGGAGTAGCCAGGCAGAAATCGCTAATGCGTGGGATGGGTTGCGATGAGTCAATACGGAATGCAGTGCCGCACTTCCCACAACAATAAATACCAGGAAACTCTGAAGCTGCAGAGCAAATGAAGAACGTGCCTGAACCAAAAGAATCATAAAAATGGCAATTCCAACAAAAAGGAAAAACATGGTACCCAGACTGCCACCGATTGCCGAACGGCTATTGTCATAGGTGAGCCCCATATGCAAACCAAGTACGATCGCAAAAATCATCAATGCGAAAAAGCCCACAAGAGTACATAAAAATCCTTCCACCGAAAAAGCACCCTGAGAGACAAGATAGAACAAAATGAGCGTCGGGATTAGAATGATTTCTTTACTGTTATAAAATATACCACCTAACTTTCCTAACACAAATTCCTTGGCGGAAATATCCGTAACCAATAATAGTTCTAAAGTCTTGCTGTCTTTTTCTGAAGTAATCGATGTTACCGCTTGAGTATTCATCAACACCAGGCTCAACCAGGCAATCCCTGCAAAAGCAAGTCCCTCTGGAGGAATCACGCCTAGATATAAAGTTCCCTCAGCAGCCGCGTTCGAAGTCGAGGCAGACCAGAGAGTGAATCCCGCGAGAAGAAGATACGCCAATTTAATCACGAAAATTTTTCTGCCGTAAGCTTTTGTCATGATCTCCCGCCAAATAACCGGATTTGACCAGATGGGACGCGACTTCTCTTTTGTGATGACTGCTTCTTCTGTCTCCTCTTTAGCCGCTGACTTATACACTGAGCGAGAAGGGTTCCAAACACGCAGACGAAGAATCGTGTAAGCTTTAAGAGCAATCCCCAAGACAAACAGGCTAATCAATGACGGCCAGGCACTGACAGTAACAACTTGCAATCCTGAATTGAGCGAGAGGGGGTTCAGGATTTCATACAGGGAACGAAATGGGTTTAAACCAGCAATCCAGGGGCGCACTCCATATTGTGTACCAATGAGACTGACGACTAGTTCCACGACTCCCAGAAAAACGACCATGCCTAACACACTGATTGCTAAGGTCTGAAATGTTTTTTCTCTCCAAAACGCTACTAACCCGGCCCAACTTCCGGTCGCGAAGACGGTCATCAAACACAAAAGTTCCATCCAGATGATCTGAGATAGCTCAACACCTCCCAGCAAGTACAAGAAAACACAGACTGGAATGGAAGCAGCCAACAGAACATAAACAATGAGCAGACTGGATTGAATTTTACCACTCACAAGTTCACGGTCTTTAAGTTCAGTCATTAATAATAGAATGAGTGTCCCGCGGTCTTTTTCCTGAGCAATACTTCCTGCTGAAAACAAAAGCGTAAAAAAAAGTACGAGCAATAATTGGAGAAATGCGATTATCTGGAAGATCAAATTTCCCAAGCGAGCAAATTCTCCAATCGTAACCGTTTGAATTTGCTGAGTTCCCAAGATTGTTTGACCGGCTGTGAAAATCAAGATAAAAACGGCTGCGACATATCCGGAACGAATCAGATAATGACGAAGCTGGCGGGGCGAAGTCAAAGCTTCCCGGATGAATATTGGATTGCTAAACAATGTTCTCTAGCCTTTTAATCCGAATAAATGCTAACGGTGTCATTTAAAAGACACCGTGCTCTTCGCCACCGGTTCACCTGATCTAGAAGTGACAGTTACTCTGATGATACTAAATCGTTCTTTGGATGGCAAATTCTGTTAGTTCTTCAAGAATCTGTTTGGCTTGTGAATGGGGGCAATCTTTGAGAGATTCCCTAGCCTTGATTGCGAATTCACGAGCACAATTTGCTGCATACTCGATGGCATCACTATTTTTAATAAATTGATTGAGCCGCGATTTTGTTTGTTGATCAGGTTGAGAAAGAATTTCCTGAATAGCAATTTGATCATCTTGACTACTTTGACTCAATAGCCGAATTAAGGGGAGTGTCAGTTTTTCCTTTTGTAGATCCGAGCCAAGGGACTTACCCATTTGTTCTTCTGTACCGAGTAAGTCCAACAAATCATCGGTAATCTGGAAAGCAACTCCCAAAGCACGACCGTAATCATCCATTGCCTGGACAATTTTTTCATCAGCGTCAGAATAGATGGCCCCTAACTGTGTACTTATCGCGCAAAGCTCGGCAGTTTTTCCGTTAATGATCTCCAAGTATTGCGTTTCTGATAGATCCAGGTTTCCACGTTCGTAAATCTGCGCTAATTCGCCTTCACAAACCAGATTTGTTGCACGACCAATCAAACGACAGGCGCGAGCATCTCCCAGACTGGCCGTAAGATGGAATGCGTGTGTGAATAGAAAATCTCCGACCAGAACACTCGTTTCATTATTCCAACGCGCATTGACTGTAGCGACATGACGGCGGATCAATGCATCATCCAGCACATCATCATGCACTAGAGTTGCGAGATGAATCATTTCAACGACAGAAGCGAGTACAAAATGACTGTCTTTGATGCCCCCCGAAGCAGCAGCGGAAAGCAGCAACAAAATGGGACGCAGTCGCTTGCCCTGAAAACGAGTGATATGCTGCAAAACATCATGAACATAGGGGTGCTTCGAGTTTACTTCGTTTAAAAAAACGCGCTCTGCTTGTTCCAGCTCACCGCCTATTAACTCTTCGACACGTGCCAACAGGTCATGTGTCGTAAGATGGTCCCCCATTACAGCCTCACCACAATATCGAATCGATTTCCCAGCTTTAGACTGGCGGTCGGTTATTTAAAAAAACACGGAACAAATGACCTGTATTCCCAGATCACTAAGCCGAATCATTGTAAGCATTCTACCATCAGATAGGAATGCAAACAGGGCACCACCTGAATGATTTCATCGGTCGAAATCAATCTTTCTTGAATTCTGGGATCAAATCAGCCGGTATGCATATTAAAAACGGGAAACTCAACCTGCATTACCTCAGAAAATCATTCTGTTTTCCTGATATAGTGACCACTTTTTCCGCCTGATTTTTCAACGAGCTGGGTAGGTCCCAGACTCATCGCACGATCAATGGCTTTACACATATCGTAAATTGTTAGTGCCGCCACGCTGACCGCGGTCAACGCTTCCATTTCGACGCCAGTTTTACCATCGATTTTCACAGTTGATTCAATGCGGATTGTTGTTTCGCTCAGGGATTCGAAATCAAGACGCACACTATTGATACTGAGAGGATGACATAACGGGATCAGGTCTGCCGTCTTTTTGGTGGCCATAATTCCGGCAATCCGAGCAATTTCCAGCACATCCCCTTTGGAAATTCGTCGATCCAAAATGAGTTTTTGGGTTTCTGGTTTCATCGTGACAAAAGATTCGGCAATAGCGGTTCGCACTGTGACTGCTTTGGCACCTACGTCGACCATCCGGCTGGCACCATCTTCATCAAAATGAGTTAGATCAGACATCTAAACCTCAACTGTATCTCTGGCGAAAAATTCCGTCTCCAAGCGAAGTGCAAGCTTGTAGGCTGTTTTTCCTCAAGCTGCCTCTGAAGCACTATCAGACGAATTTGTGGAGTTTGACTGTTTGAAGTTTCCATCTTCAGTGATGTCATCAAATCGTACGGACATCCGTTTGGAGACTCCCGATTGCTCCATTGTAACTCCATACAGAACATTTCCAACAGTCATAGACCGCTTATTATGCGTGATCATGATGAACTGTGTGGTTTCTTTGAAGTCGTCAATCAGCCCGGCATAACGCTCGACATTAGCCTCATCCAAAGCGGCATCCACTTCATCCAAAATACAGAATGGACTGGGACGGCTACGGAAAATCGACATTAAAAGCGCAACTGCCGTCAATGTTTTTTCTCCACCGCTTAGTAAAGTCAGACCGCGCAGCTCTTTTCCCGGAGGACGGGCTACGATTTCTATTCCACATTCGAGGATATCTTCCGGATCTTCCAGAATAATATCAGCTTCGCCTCCTCCAAACAGCTTACGGAAAATTTCCTGAAAATGGACACGAATCACATCAAAGGTATCTACAAACAACCGCCTGCTTTCCACGTTGATTCGACGAATAATTTCTTCTAACGAAGATTTTGCTTCGCCCAGATCATCTAATTGTGACTTCATATACTCAAAACGGCATTCCAGCTCGTCCAAATCCTTGAGACTATCTGAATTAATGCTGCCCATCATTTTAATTTTGCGTCGCAGACGATTGACCTGTGCTTCGATTTCCGGTCGGATTTCGAGGTAGAGTTCGATATTAAACCCGAGTTGAGAAGATTCGGTACCCTCTTCAACGAGTTCGATCTCAACTTGGTCATTGTTTTCATCTTTGATTGTTTGGGAATCAATCTCGTTTTCCACTCCCATCAATTCTGACTGAGTGGCGAGTTCGCTTCCAGGATCATTTTGCCCTGAATCTTTCTGGGTTTCCTCTTCCAGGTATTGTTTAAGGACTGACTCTCCCGATGTAACGATCTCTTCCAGAGAGAGCTGATATTCTTCCTCGATTCGTTCACTCAGAGAACTGATCTGATGTTCGATATCGTGGGTCTTTATTTCTTCTTCATGTTTCTTTTCACTAAGTTCACGCCGCTCTTTGCGAATTGCTGCTTCTTCAGAGCTTAACTGTTTTTTGAATTGTCGTTTTTGCTCGCGCAGCGCGATGAAATGGCTTGCCTGCCCTTGTGATATATCTTGCAGTAAAAACTGTTCATCCAAATCAGCACGAGTATTTAAAATATGTAGTTTAATTTGTGAGTTTTTTTCCAGTGACAATTCATAACGACGATCGGACTCTTCCTGTTGCTGTTGTCGTTGTTCAAACTCCAATCTCAAGCGGCCAAAACGCTGCGTAAGTCCAGTCAAACGTTCTTCATGCGTTGCTAATTCCAGTTGTCTGGAATTTTGTTGTTCTTTGAGCTCCTGAACTTCACACTGTTTGTTTAATAAAACGGATTCATCCTGCTGAATCAACGAGTTCAGATTTTCCAATTTTTCTTCTGCACTTTGTTTCTCGATTAACACTACTTCTGATTCGGTATGTAATTTTTGGGCATGGTCTTCCAGATCACTTAGATCATTTCGAACCGTTGATAATTCTTCGTTTAACTGCTCTAGCTTATGTTCGGCTGCTGCTTTCGCCGCCTTTTCCGTCAAGAGAGTCTCTGATGCTAGTTGCATTTTTTCTTGCCAGGAAGCTCGTTCTGAATCAACGGTCGACAGTAATGCATCTAATTTTTCGAGAGCAGACTCATTATCGTTCAATGTACGATCAATTCGAATCAAATCGTTTTTCAGCTTTCTTAATTCACTCCTCCGGGTGAATAGCGCGGACTCACTACGAACTGCGCCAACAAAAATAGACTGATTTGCTTCGATCAATTCTCCTTGTAATGTGACAAACCGGCAATTATGCCCTTCAGTTCGCGACAGGTTTACTGCGGTCTCCAATGAATCGACAATCCACGTATCAGATAACAGCAATTGTGCAAGTAATCTGTTTTCTTCGGTGAGATTGACTAACTGATCTGCACGATAAATCACACCGCGATGCATTGATAAATCTGAAATTACCTGGTTCGGTTCTGCATGTAAGGGCTCAACATTTGTGGCATTTCCTTCCACAGAAAATCCATTTACAGTCGGTATAGTTTGATCGTTCACAATTTGTAAAGAAGGCCGTGTGATAAACCCGACCCGACCAGAAATAGAGTATTTTCCTTCTTTCAGGAATTGATAGAGTGAGTCAAATTCTTTGATCACCAATAATTGAGACCGAATCCCCAAGGCAACTTCCAAGAGAGCCGCTTGTTCCAGATCAACATCTAGTAGATCAGCAACACTACCGATAATCGTGTTCCAAGGTGAATGATTTGAAGTCTGAGCGCGATTCAAAATCTCTTTTACGCCGATACTGATCCCCTCTTGACGGCGTTCAAGATCTTCTAAGACACTCCTGCGAGCCTGATATGCACTCCGTTTTTCTCGAAGATCCGAGAGCTGTTGTGTTTTTTGATCTTGCTCGCTTAAAAAAGCTTGCTGTTTTTCGTCTACGTCCGACAGGCACTGCGCAAATTCAGCGACCTTGTCGCCGGCAATTCGAAATCGTGCTTTGCTTTGCTCAACAACAGACTCTGCATCCCGAGCTTTCGCTTCCAACTGTAAGCGTTTCTCATTTGATTTCACGGTTGAAGCGTTATACGTCTCCAGTTGTGTCTGAACAGAAAAAAGTTTGTTATCCAGAGCCAGAGACTGCTTAGTTAGTTCCTGAACAAGCTGCTGCTTTTGTTGAACTTGCTCATTGGCCGCACCTAACTCTTCGGTAACAGCAATAATTTTTGTATGAATTTCTTCCAATTTCTGGCGTTGAATTTGGAATTCGGACTCAGATTTATTTTTTTCATTCGAGACAGTCTCCAAATCTTTTTGAATTTCCGATGTTCTTCTCGCCATCAGAATTCGCTGCTTGCGCAAACGAATGATCTCAGATTCGAATTCCTGTTTCCGTTCGAGTTGATGTTCGATCGAAGTTTGATTTCCAGCGATACCTTCTCGAAATGAAGTCAGTTTTTTCTCAACCGTTCTCAATTGATCATCAATTTCTGTGACCTCAGAATCAATCGCAGACAACTTGTCTTCATAAGTTTGATATTCGGCATTCAGTTCATCGAGACGCTTTTGATGCTGATCAATTTTTTCCTGAATGGAAGACTGTTGTGTAGTTAAGTGCCGCCAGTCATCCGCAGCCATTCCCATCCATAGCTTACGAAGTTCGGTTGAAGCTTCGCGGTATTTGGCTGCTTTGGAAGCCTGACTACGAGTTGAATTCAGTTGGGCTTCCACTTCATCGACAATATCAGTGAGTCTGAGTATATTCTGGCCGACCCGTTCCAATTTTCGTTCTGCGTCGATCTTTCTGGATTTATAGCGACTGATACCAGCAGCTTCTTCAAATACAACACGACGTGTTGCGGCATTTGCCTGCAGAATTTGATCGACACGCCCCTGTTCAATGATACTGTAGGCAGATGTCGCGGCACCTGTTCCCATGAATAAATCACGGATATCTTTGAGACGTACCGGGGTTCGATTGAGAAGATATTCTGAATCGCCATTCTTCCACAGTCTGCGTCCAATGTGAACTTCCGGCGCATCAATATCAAGAAAACCACCTTGATTGTTAAAAGTCAAAGTGGCTTCAGCATAGGCGTTTGCCTTGCGACCTTTCGAGCCATTGAAGATCACATCGGTCATATCCTTGCCGCGAAGACTTTTGGGACTCTGGTCGCCCAGAACCCATTTAATTCCGTCTACGACATTACTCTTACCACTGCCGTTAGGCCCAACAACGCAAGTGATGCCATCCGAAAATTCAAAGATGGTCCGGTCGGCAAAACTCTTAAAGCCGAACAGTTCCAATGACTTCAGCATCACTTAACCTTACCCGGAAAACAGACAGTGGGAGCCTGACTTTTAGTTGACAAACAGGAATCAAAAGTAATAGATCTTGAGTCGATCTCTAAACGAGATTATTTGTTAAAATAACGAAACCAGTCTTTGAAAGTACTCTGTTTGATGAATTTTCCATCGTCTTCAGATGACTTTGACTTTCGAGAATCGGATAAAGTTACTTCTCCTATATCCGTCGATTCATCCAATGGTTTAGAGCTTGATTTTTTACGAGGTGCACCTGTATGAAAAATGTTGGGAACCATATTCTCATTGCCTACACGAGCACTCTTTTTCTTTTTTGACTTTGAAGATTTCATATCACCTGACTTTAAAGCCATCAGAGCATCTTGCTCAACAGGGCGATAATAGAAGCGGCCCCCTTCTGGTAGGGCATCAATTTCAACTTGCCCAGCAATATTCCCTTGTTGATGTGCCTGTAATATCATCTGAGCAATGTCGGGATAACTAGCGCCCATCTCTACTGCTGTTCGAATCACAACAGCAATATTTTTTGACACTTTCTTCCGTTGATCTTTTTCACCCACAGCATACTTACTTACAATAAGCTGATCGACACCAGGCGCACCCGTAATTAAAACATCACCAGCTCGCAAGGCGACAGGAACACGGAATTCTTGTTGGGAACCAAAGAGTACCACCTCAGGATGTTTGCGATGTGTGATATGAACCATGGGACCACCATTCTTCGGAGCGCCTTCTTTTTGATTTGGATCGTTTTGAGTTATCATTTCTAATTCGGTTTTCAAAACATGCAGCATGAATTGCCCATTCATATCTTCGCCGCGAATGAATGGATCATTTTTATCCAGTGTCCACAGCGCACGGAATGCGCCATAACGGGTTTCTGCACTGGTCATACTCATCAATTCACGTAAATAGATATGAGCCTCTGGTTCATCAATGGCTGACATCGCAGCTAACGCATAAACACGAAACGCAGGTTCAACTCTGGCAGCTTCGGCTAAATCTTTGAGACCAGATCCATTATCCAGATAGGCCAACGCGACAGCCGCATGAAAACGAACTTCTAATAAAGGGCTTTTTAAGGCAGATTTAAGAATCGGAATCGATTTTTTACCGATCGCTTCCAACTGAATCACCGCTCTTTCCGATAGATCAGGAATTTTAATTTCT
>JAJDEK010000079.1 GCA_029259875.1 Planctomycetaceae bacterium | reverse complement strand
TCTGATTGCTAATCTGGTAACAAAGCAGAAAAACTATTCCGTTCTGCTCGATAACAACTTGCACAAGCTAACCGAACTATCGCGCTATGTTTACGAATTGGCCAACATGAACTTTCGCTCTAGTCAACCGTTTGTTGGTAGTAGCGCCTTTGCACACAAGGGTGGCATGCACGTTCACGCAGTCAATCGCATCGCCAAAAGTTACGAACATATCGAACCGGAAGTGGTCGGTAATCAGCGAAAAGTACTCGTTAGCGAGCTATCCGGTCGTTCTAACATCGTCGCAAAAACGACAAAATATAAACTTGATCATGACCCGGAACTTCTTACCAAAATCTTGGAGAAGGTTCAGGATTTGGAAAACATTGGCTATCAATTTGAAGCGGCTGAAGCCTCTTTTGACCTGCTCGTCAAAAAAGTCGCAGGAACATTCACTCCGCACTTTGAGAAGATTCATTATCGAGTGAACGTCGAATCAGATGATACCCACGAACCACTCACGGAAGCCACCATCAAACTGACTGTCAACGGACAACAGGAGCACGTGGTTGGTGAAGGAGATGGCCCTGGCAACGCATTAGATACGGCTCTCCGCAAAGCACTCTGCCCTGCTTACCCCGCGCTCGAAAAAATGCATCTGGTCGACTACAAAGTACGTGTAATCAACTCCGCGGAAGGCACTGCTGCCCGCGTACGAGTGGTCATTGAGAGCAAAGACGAGCACGATGTCTGGAGCAGTATCGGCGTCAGTGAAAATATCATTGAAGCGAGCTGGTTGGCACTTGTAGATAGCGTCGAATACAAGCTCTATAAGGACAAAGGAACTTTTTCTGACTAGAATGCAGAAACCGCGACCGTCAATAATGCCCGCAACAGCCATTTTTGCTATATCTGAGTTTGATCAGCTATCTTTTGCTGATCCCTTAGGTTCTATGCATTGAAGAATGATATCCTCTTATAATCCAGGTCCCTCAAACAAGACTCAATAGTAACTCATGACCGAATCGCTTGAAAAACAATATAATCCTGAGAGTGCGCAAGAGAAATGGTATCAATTCTGGGAAGAGAAAGGCTATTTCCACGCCGAACCGGACCCGGAAAAACAACAGCACACGATTATGATTCCGCTCCCCAACGTCACAGGGGCGCTGCATATGGGCCACGCGTTGAATGGAACCGTGCAAGATCTGATTACTCGTTGGCGTCGAATGCAGGGATATGAAGCGCTTTGGATGCCGGGAACCGATCACGCCGGTATCGCCACACAGGCAGTCGTCGAACGCCGCATGAAGGAAGAAGAGAATCTCACGCGCCACGATATCGGACGTGACGCATTGGTGGAGCGTATCTGGGACTGGAAAGACCAATACGAAAAACGAATTTTAAACCAATTGAGAAAATTGGGAGCCAGTTGCGATTGGGAGCGAACACGTTTCACACTGGACGACATGTGCTCCAAAGCAGTCAGACGGACATTCCTGAAACTCTTTTCTGATGGTCTGATTTTCCGTGGCAAACGCCTGGTGAACTGGGATCCGTTTCTACAAACGGCCGTCGCCGACGATGAGGTTTTTTCAGAAGACATCGACGGGCAGTTCTGGACGTTCCAATATCCGGTGGTCGATAGTGACGAACGGATTTCCTTTTCCACCACACGCCCTGAAACAATGCTCGGCGACACCGCAGTCTGCGTGCATCCTTCGGATGAACGCTATACACATCTGGTTGGAAAAAATGTACAAATTCCGTTAAACGGACGTAAAATCCCCATCATCGCAGATGCTTTACTGGCTGATAAAGATCTAGGCACAGGAGCCGTCAAAGTCACTCCCGCCCATGATCCGAATGACTATGCTTGCGGATTACGAAATGATCTGGAACTGATTAACATTCTCAATCCCGATGGAACGATGAACGAAGCCGCCGGAGAATACGAAAGCCTGGATCGTTACGAAGCACGCAAAAAAGTCGTCGCGGATATGGACAAATTGGGTTACTTCATTGAGGTTGAAGACCGTCAGATTCCGGTCAAGCATAGTGACCGCTCGAAAACACCGATCGAACCATATTTGTCCGATCAATGGTTCGTCAAAATGGATACATTGGCTCAGTCAGCCATTGATGCAGTTGAAGACGGTCGCGTGCGATTCTTCCCTAGTCGTTATTCCAAAACCTATCTCGACTGGCTCAAGGAAAAACGGGACTGGTGCATCAGCCGCCAACTCTGGTGGGGACACCGAATTCCAATCTGGTATTGTGAAACCTGTTCTGAAGAAGATCTCAAACAAGCATTCGACGATCGTTATGATGTGAGTTACCGGCGTGATGATGAAGATACCTGCTGGCTCATCTGTAGCGAAACGGATCTAACGGGTAACGAGCTGGGGGCCGACCATCAACTAACGCAGGATGAAGATGTGTTGGATACCTGGTTCAGCAGCGCCTTGTGGCCACACGCGACACTCGGCTGGCCTGATAAAAATCCGGACTTGGATTACTTTTATCCGGGAAGTGTTCTTGTCACCAGCCGCGATATTATCACACTCTGGGTGGCCCGCATGGTGCTGACTGGTCTGTATAACATGGATGACATTCCTTTCAAACATGTCTGTATTCACCCCAAAATCCTGGATGGTTTCGGTCAAACGATGTCTAAATCGAAAGGAAACGGCGTAGACCCGATGGACCTGATCGATAAATATGGC
>JAJDEK010000078.1 GCA_029259875.1 Planctomycetaceae bacterium | reverse complement strand
TGCGATACATATTCGATGGCGGTTCCTAAAGCGATGGCTTCAGTAATGGGAGGCGTACCAGCTTCAAATCGGGCTGGAATGTTAGCCCAGTTGGAATGATCGCAGTGAACTTCGGAAATCATATTCCCACCGAACAGGAAGGGAGGCAATGTTTCCAGTACTGCTTTGCGACCGTATAACACACCGATCCCCGAAGGGCCGAATAGCTTGTGTCCGGAGAAGGCCAGAAAATCGATTTCACTCTCTACCACATTTACCGGTTGGTGTGGAACACTTTGGGCTCCGTCGACAAAGATCAGTGCTCCGACTTCATGCGCGCGTTGTGCCATTTCTTCTACTGGATTAATGGTTCCCAGCACATTTGACATACCAGTGACGGCTACCATTTTGGTTTTGGGAGAAAGCAATGCTTGATAATGTTCTAAGTCCAGACGCCCGTCTGGTGTGAGTTTAATGAACTTTAAAGTGGCACCTCGTTCTTTGGCAATGGCTTGCCAGGGAACGAAGTTGGCGTGATGTTCCATTTCGTTCAGAATGATTTCATCGCCCGCATTTAGAAAATGACGTCCCCAAGTCTGGGCAACCAGATTGATTGACATGGTTGTTCCGGAAGTAAAAATGATCTCTTCCGGGGAACTCGCACCGATAAATGTCTGGATGCGAGCACGAGCGGCTTCCATCTCAGCAGTAACGCGATCTCCCAGTTGATGAACGCCTCGGTGCACGTTGGAGTAATAGTGCTCGTAAATTTCAGATATTTTATCGATGACGGCTTGTGGGCGCTGTGCTGAAGCACCACTATCCAGATAAACGAGAGGCTGCCCATTGGGAAGTTTTTTGTTTAGAATTGGAAAATCGTGCCGAATTGAAGTGATATTGGCGACCATTGTTAACTGCTTCAGACTTTGGAGTACGAAATTGATGTTCTATAAGAAT
Source organism: Planctomycetaceae bacterium (assembly GCA_029259875.1). Taxonomy (GTDB): domain Bacteria; phylum Planctomycetota; class Planctomycetia; order Planctomycetales; family Planctomycetaceae; genus Gimesia. The sequence goes on along the minus strand of JAJDEK010000078.1, from coordinate 3,966 downwards.
TCTAGCACGAAACCTCACAATGAAAAGGGTTCCCCAGAAATGCGGCTTGCTCTCCTGAAATCAGTTCCATATGAATTTGGTTACATAATCTGATGACACCGATCAGTGACACAAAGTTCATGGGGAGTAGTTTGTCAGTGGCCAATCTTTCCAGCAACTTTAAAAGAGTTCAAACTGGCAATGATCTTCAGTACTACCACATTTTCAGCTATGGGGTTCAGATTCTATTCTCTAGAATCGGTTAATGATTCATTACATAATAGCTGATACGTACGTTCGAGCTCTTCATCAGACATCGCTTGTATTTGTTTTGGTGTCAAATCGAGATGAAGTTCTTTTTTGTGCGTACGAGTGGGCTGATCCAACCCCAGTAATTTATCGATGCGTTCGCGAGCGCGAAGACGTTCTCGTTGTGTGGACTCGGGATCAGTCAGAATGCCTCGGTAAAAATAGTAGGCTTCCGCAACATGGTCTTCGAGAGAGACTTTTGTATGTTTAACCATTTCGCGGCGAGCCCGTGTGATATATCTTTCCACAGATCGAGTCGAAAGGCCATACTCTTGATTCACTGCTTTTTTAATTTCGGACGTGTACTTTCCCATCCCCAACATTTTTTTGATCAGACGAATGAGCTGAAGCTGTTGTTCTTTCGAGATGTTCTGCTTTGTTTTTTTGACAAGGTCAGTCATGAATTCGATTTCCTGTATTTACTGATGATCTGTTTTCCTAACAGTGTCTATCATGTGAAACGGCGTGAGAGGGTCAAGCGGTGTTTATTGTGTGAACCAACGATGAAGATCCGCGAGCAGACGACGAAGCGATCTCATATCAGATCGATAGCATTTGAAAACATCACAAATCAATACGATACATTTGAAACTGATGCGATGTATTCAGATAGAATGCGTCAAAAAACAGTCGATTGTATGGTACTTAAATCGACAGGTACGAAACCGTTCAGCGGGATAAGAAAAATTCTCACGCGCGCGACGCAGATTATGGAGAGGGACGGCAGCGTCAAGCAACAAAAAAATCCCTGTTTCCAGGGATTGAATGTGTGATTTAAAGATTGTGGCTTCGTCAAGTAGAGTTGTGTTTAGATTGATAACGACAAATCATGATTGAAGAGGATCATTATTTTTTGGGAAGCAATCTTTGTGCCTTGGAAATACGATAGCGGGGTTTCCCCATTTTGTCCTGTTGGGAGCCATCGATGTGACCATCAAGGAGCACGACATCTCCATTGGTAAAGCGATTCAATTTACCCTGGTCATCAACGAGTACAATGTTGCCACCAAATTTGTCTGTTCGGTCGGGGGTCGCGTTATAAGTGATGTTCCAGCTTTTCTCCTGCTTATCAAATTCAACGACACCTCGTAACCAGCGGTATTGTTGTTTGTCATAATTGAACGGAGAAGGAGATTTTGCAGCTGAAGTTTGTAAACGAGAATTCTTTGTGGGAAGCTCAAATGAAGCCGATTGAAATTTCGCTGGAGTCATGAACGGATCTGATTTTACTAGTTGTGGTCCCGATGCAGTGGTTTGATGATTTGCATGACCGACTTTCCTGGAGGAGGGGTTCATCATCGAACTGCTATTTGGACCAAAGGTGGCATCATCGTTGTTTTCTGGAAAACTATTGATGGGAGCTTCAAAATTTGGACTACTATTTTTGGGATTAACCTCAAAACTGTCAGTGGGATTGGCATCAAAACTATCACTTGGCGTGCTATTGAAACTATCGCTGGGGTTCGCCTCAAACTTGGCAGGGTTTTCGTTAAAAGTGTCACTGCTGCTTTCAAAACTCTGTTGTTGCACAGGTTCCGGGACACTAAATCCTGAATTGTCATTCTGTTCGAATTGATCATTTTCGCTAGGACCAAACTGATCTTTCATTTGTGTGGAGTCAGTACCCGTAGGTTGTGGATTCTGATTGCTTTCGAATTGATTATCGACATTGTTTGGGAATGAATTGTTTTTATTTGAGGGGAATTCATTATCGGGGGTTAGAGAGTTACCGAGATTCTCATTGGGGTCATCATAAACGGGAACTTCTTGGTTGCCATTTAATCCTCTGCTGGGATTTGTATTGTTTCCTGAGGCTGTTGGGTTTGCACCAAAGGGGGTTGGGCTATTCGTTCCTGCGCTCGGAGTACTATTGATGGGTTGTTTCCATTGGGAATCGACACCATCGTAATTGGTATTACTGGGGAAAGCACCGCCATTATTTTGAGATCCAGAGGGTGGCAGTGATGATCCTTGAGGCGGAGGTACTGGCTGACCGAGATCAGGTTGCACTGGATAATTTCCAGGCGGAATACTGCCTGGCGCAACTGCTCCAGGACCCATCTCGTAAGGACTAGGTGATCCGTAGGGGCCGGGATATGTGCCGCCGTAAGGATATTGATTATAGGAGTAACACCCGGAAATCGTGCAGCTCAATAGAGCGCAGCAGGTGATGTTGAATAAAAATCGTACAGACATGAATAGGGTCCTTAAAGTTCCAAGTGATTTCCCAGAAGAGATTGGTGATCTACAGAAAGGAAAAAATCTAGGGACAGGTGCTTGCTGAAACGAATGATTCGATCGTTTTTGCTTCACATTCAGCGGGGATTGATGTGAATTTGTCTCTGCGGGGAGACAAGTACAAAAACACTCTTGTTCCAGTAAGCGTGCAGGATTTTAGAGAATCTTCGATATGTGTCTATACCGAAAATGGGATTCTCCCCCCTCCATTGGAAATCTTGACAAGAAAGTTCGCAAGAACAGTTACTTTGCGTTTCGTTTTGTAATCTTTACAATAAGAAGTCTGAGCTTTGTTATCTCAAATTATGTTTTCATCAAAGAATCGGTATGCCAGCACCCCAATTAAAACTCCCAATGATCCAGAACTGGAACTGCCATAGTTGTGCTGGTTGTTGCAGGCAGCATGAGATCGAAATCACACAGGAAGAGAAAGAGCGGATCGAAAAGCAGCATTGGGATCAGGACAAGTCAATCCCTGCTGGCCAGCCGGTTTTCGTGAAATTAGGGCTTTCACCTGTTAGTCATCGCTATCGATTGGCTCATCAGGAGGACGGTTCGTGTATTTTTCTTGATGAAAAAGGCTTGTGTCGCATCCACGCCAAGTTTGGCGAGCCGGCGAAACCGTTGGCATGCCAAGTTTACCCTTACGCGTTTCATCCGGCAGGTAATGATGTAGCCGTCAGTTTACGATTCAGTTGTCCTTCCGTCGTAGCCAATCTTGGTAAGCGGGTCGATCAACAATCTACCGAGATACGAAAAATTGTCGATCAGGTACTTCCGAAGCGGCGAAAAACACCGCCTCCTCCTCAACTCACTGCTAAAGAATCTCTTGGGTGGCCAGACACATTGAACGTCGTTAGCTCATTAAACCAGTTTTTTCAGTCTTCGGATTCGCGATTTTTAATCAATCTGTTACGGGCACTCGCCTGGGTAGAATTAATTGAACAATCTCGTTTCGAGACGATCCGCGGAGAACGCTTGGATGAGTTCCTGTCGTTGGTCAGTCAGGCTACCGTACAGGAATTTCCAGGAGATCTGGAATTGAGCCGAACCGCTATCAGCAGATTGGGAGGAATTCAATTTCGATTACTGGCTGCGCAATATGCGAGAAAAGATACGTTTGCTGAAGCTTCCCGGGGAATGGTAAGACGCCTTTCGTTACTTAGCTCAGCCCTGAAATTTACGTTTGGAAAAGGTAAAATTCCCTGTTTGCAGGATCGCTTTGTAGCCGTGCCTTTCTCTCAACTGGAAGAACCGTTCGGAGAATTACCGCCAGAGTGTGAAAAATTATTTGCCCGCTATTACCAGGTGAAAATTCAAGGGCTCCATTTTTTGGGAGCGGCTTATTACGACATTCCTTTTGTAGAAGGATTCTATCATTTGGCACTGATGTTCCCGGCCATTATGTGGATCGCGCGTTGGATTGCAGTTGGTGCAGGT
>JAJDEK010000077.1 GCA_029259875.1 Planctomycetaceae bacterium | reverse complement strand
CAAATTCTAACTTAAGTCTTCAGGAGGATTTTCTAGAATCGGACTAACAACTTTGGCAGGACGGCCGTTGGTAATGATTTGCTCTTGGCCGTTGTAATGATAGAGGAGTTGTTTGTAGTCGAGGCCAAACAGACGCATGATGGTTGCTTGAAAATCATTGGGAGTGACCACATTTTCAACGGCACGATGACCAAATTCATCCGTTTTTCCGTATGCCATCCCCCCTTTAATCCCACCTCCGGCCAGCCAGATACTGAAGCCTTGCCCATTGTGGTCGCGACCGGCCTTCTTTGGATCGCCATGACTTTGTGTGACGGGAAGTCGTCCGATCTCTCCTCCCCAATGCACCAGCGTTGACTCAAGCATGCCCCGCTGTTTTAAGTCTTTAACGAGCGCCGCCGAAGGCTTATCAGTTCGCCCGCAAATGGCTGGTAGTCCTGTAGTAATATTACTGTGATTGTCCCACGGTTGGCCTCCGAGGAAAAGCTGCACGAAACGGACACCTCGCTCAACCAAGCGTCGGGCAATCAGGCACCGTGTCCCATACTCACGTGTTTTCGGATCGTCGAGACCATACATGCCTTGCGTCGCTTTAGTTTCTTGTGAAAGATCGAGCGCCTCACGAGCGGAAGTTTGCATGCGGGCGGCGAGTTCATAGCTTGAGATCCGCGCTTCCAGATCGGATTCGTGTGGATGACTTTTGAAATGTTTACGATTCAGTGCCTGCAACAGTTCCAGGTTTTGCGTTTGTAAGGAACCGCGTAAATGTGCGGGTGCATCCAGATTCAAAATGCGCGGTTCCTTCGGACGCAGAACCGTTCCTTGAAATAAAGAAGGCATGAAACCGTTCGACCAGTTCGTAACACCATCAACGGGAAGCCCGCCGGGGTCGGTTAGTACCATGTAGGCTGGGAGATCTTGTGACTCAGTCCCTAACCCGTAAACCAGCCATGAACCAAGATTCGGTCGGCCGACTACGCCAGGGATGCCACCATGAAAGTAGCGAATCGAAACTTCATGCCCATTCGCTCCTGTGTGCATAGATCGAATCAAACAAACGTCATCGACGATTTCGCCCAAATTCGGAAGCAGTTCAGACAACTCGGTTCCGCACTCACCATGTTTGCGAAACTTCCAGGGGCTGCCCAGTAACTTTTTACTCGCCTGCTTTACAAAACTATATTTAATGTCCCCTTTGAAATCGGTTCCGCTATACTTAGTAAGCTCCGGCTTAGGATCGGTCAGATCCATATGCGCAGGGCCACCATGCTGAAACAACGAGATCATCGCTTTCGCTTGCGGAGTGAATTGTGCTTTTTTCGGCGTCAGGTCGAAATGCGGTGGCTTAATGGAAACGCTCTTAGGTTTTGCGAGCAGGTTGTCTTGCTTCAACAGCCAGGCAAGTGCGACTGTGCCGATGCCCATTGCGTTCTCTGCGAGGAATTGTCTTCGACTAAAATGCATCATTATTAATAACACCTGGTGTAAAACTTAACTTGGTAACCTGTGATTGAGGGCTTCGTTTCAAAATGCCTTCAACTCAACTTAATCAACATATAAAAACTCATTCGAACTCATCAGAGCTTGACACAAGTTGGTAATAGTCTGTTTGGCATTTGTCACTCCTTTAGGCTTCTGTTCCGGATGTTGCTGCAGATACATCAGTTGATTTTCCATAAAACGCACAACGAGTTGCAACTCGTCCGGAGTTGGTTTTCGGCAGAGAGCCAGTTCAAATGCGTAGGATGCTTGTGCAGGAAGACTTTGCTTTTGTATTGGTTCTGGACCATGAAATTCCGCAGCGGAATCCCATTTGAGAACAGGTCCCTGCTCGCGAGCCAGTGTCAGTTGAACGCCCCAAGAGAAAGAATCGGAATTAACGTCTCCATTACAATCGGTAATAAAATCGATCTGATCTCCCTGGTGTACTTTCAGCGACATCACTTTTGTATCCGCTGTTCCGTTATAAGCAATCCACTTGCCAGCCAGCCCCGAACGACTGGACAAGATGAGCCCTCTCACGCCGTTTCCGTTTTTGGTCCCATGTTGCAGCTTGCCAGTAACAGATAAAGTTCCTGTTAGTGGAGCGGTCCAACGTTTGACAGCCGCATATTTTCTTGCAGGGTGGCCACCAGTGGCACGCAGCATCACCCAACCCAATGTCGCATCAGGAAGTTTTGCTCCCCCCTGCCAACTCGAACCGGTCCAATGTGGTAATGCTGTAAAGGTGCTCGAATTCAGGTTCTTTTCATCAAGGGTTGAGTACCCATAGCTCCAGACAGGTTTCGTAACAGGAGAAAGTTTGGGCAATGCAGCAAGCTCTTCCGGTTTCAATTCAGGGGCTTCAAGAGCAATACGATCAGCCAGTTTGGCGGATTGAGCGAGAATAAATCCACCATTCATCAGCATGAGCGATTGCGTTGCGACAGTGGAATTGGAGCGGCGCTCACAATTCGTTTCCATCACAGGCGCATCAAATGTTTGTAGCATCCCCACCGGTTGACTACGTCTCGCCTGAATATAGAGGCTACGCCGCAGTTGTTCTCCCGAAACCACCACCTGACCGAATTCGTCTTCTTTAATTGCTACAGGCGCACCGAATAATTTTCGATCAAGCACACCGGAAACACCCAGCATACGATCGCGTAATGTTTCGGCTTCAATACGCAGAATTGGCTTTCGCCAATAATAATGATTTTCAGCGTCGATCGATTCTTTGCTCGGATCGTGTGCACCCGCCTGACGATACACGGTTGAAAGCATAATCGTACGATGCAATTTTTTCAGATCCCAGCCTTGTTCCATAAACTCAGCAGACAGCCAGTCCAGCAATTCCGGATGAGTCGGGGTGGAACCGAGTTTGCCAAATTCACCTGGGGTTCCAACAATTGCGCGACCGAAATGATGCATCCAGATTCGGTTGACCAATACACGGGCTACCAGGGGATGTTGGCCGCTAGTCAGCCAACGAGCAAAAGCCAGACGGCGGCCCGTTGTAGGCCGCGTGTTATCGTTGAGAGCAAGCTGATGCCGTTTACCCTCTGGCGAAACCACTGTTAACGCCGCTGGCGTAATTGTCTGTTTCGGCTGCCGGTAATCTCCACGGTGGAAGAGTTTCGTTTCAGGTAAATGGTTTGAAGGTTCCAAGGCAACACGTAAAAACTCATGAACCGGTTTCTTCTTTCTGATTTCCGCAATTTGTTTGTCGAAGTTCTTCAGCTCTTCGGCGGCTTTCGGTAAATATTGATAAAGCACACCGGTTGAAATGTTGACACTC
>JAJDEK010000076.1 GCA_029259875.1 Planctomycetaceae bacterium | reverse complement strand
GTTGGCAGGAGGTCCCGGGGGTCAGGGAAAATTGAAAGCACCTGATAAAAAAGGAAGAAACTGGGCCGATCTCACTCCCAAACAACGCGAAAAAATCCTTCAGTCTCGTACAGAAGGATTTCCCCCAGGCTATGAAGATATTCTGGCTGACTATTTTCGTCGTTTAGCGCGCAATCAAGCAGTAGATAAAAATAAGACCGCTTCTGAGAAACAAGAGTAAGTTAATGTATTTGAAGAAATCGCTAATTAAGAATTGCTTGCTGGTTCCCAGCATAGGGTACAGTTTGCTCATTTTTGTCTGGTCTCCGGCTCTAGCGGATCAGATCGTCCTCTATGATGGGAAGAAAGTCTCGGGGGAGATCCGATCTATTGATTCGAAGACGATGACGGTTCAAGTAGGTGACTCATTACAAAAAATAAATATATTTGATGTGACATCCTATAATTTTATCCAACCTTCCCTGCCGAAGAATCTTAGTCAATTATTGATTGATGGAGAAAAACCTAGCTATTCCAAAGGACCACGTACGGGGAAAGTGAAATTGAGAAAAGGCTTTCATCGTTTCACGCTTCCCTATTATCATACGGTAGGATTTGCAAAGCTTAATATTTCGATGTCGGGACCGAACATAAAAAAAGCCGTGGTGCCACAGGGAATGTTATATCGAGTTAATGATGAAGTCCGCGCGATCCCTACAAAAGAATATCAGGTCGATAAAGAGGGATTTCGTCTTCCATTAGATGTCAAGAAAGCGGAGTCTAGTATTGCTTATCGATTAATGGAATGGAAACCACCTGAAGAAGTGAAATCCATCCATGATTTGAAGTATATTCCCGTTAAAAAATATGGGACAGTTCCTCGTCTGGCTTTGCTAACCCGCCGAAGTGCAATCCATTTTGGTTTTGTTTATGAGGGGTTAATCCGAATTACGAAAGATGGAGAGTACACGTTTTATATTGAGACAGATAAAAACAGTAAGATGAAGTTTTATGTGGGAGCCTATCCCAGAGAGCTTTACAAACAGGCAAAAAGTAAGAAAGACACTGGCTGGCGAGTTACCTTTTCTCAAAAGGGCGAATTGACGGGCAGCATTAAAGGGTGGAGCAAAGACGGGGCAGATTTCCGTTTTCAAGTTGCTGAAAAAGAAGTGGATCTCTCCTTAAAACCAGAGGCACTGCACGAACTCTGGAAGATCCAAACCGATAAGAAGAAAACCTGGAGAGCAGATCGAAAAGGAGAATCGAAGACAGAAGATTCTGCTTATGTGTTAACAAAAGACGGTAATGTGCACCGTGTTTCTGGTGAAGTTCTCGGGATTAAAGAACAGACCTTGCTTTTTAAATATCAAGGGCAGGAACGAGAAATTGGTCTGGACAGAATCGTGGGGTTGGTTCTGCACAAAAACCGGCTCACAAAAGGGTCAACTCTTGAATTACAAAGTATAGTTAGCTTGATTGGCTCTTCGAAAATTCCAGGCGAAGTTTCGCTCGATAAAGGGACTGAAATTGTCGTTAAGATGCCTTGGGGAAATCAACTTACTCTTTCCAAAGTTTACACGGTAGCAATTAAAACGATCAATGCACGGTCAGTTCCGCTTACAGAAATGATTCCTAAGTCTGTCGAACAGGTTCCTTTCTTTAATCAGGTCTATGCGTATCAAGTTAATAAGTCATTCTCTGGTCTTCCTCTTCAAGTTGGTAAAAAAGTATTTCAAAAAGGGTTGTGTGTACATTCCAAAACCGAGTTGATTTATTCTCTGGGGAAAAATTTCGAACGGTTTCAATCTACAATAGGACTCCAAAATGGATCGGGATATCTTGGTAACGTAAGTGTGACGATTGTTGCCGATGGTAAAACACTTTATGAGAAAAAAGAATTTACAATTGCAACAAAACAGGAACCACTAAGTTTGGATGTCACCGGTTGCGAGACATTAACTTTGTCTGTTGACTTTGGAAAAGGTCAAAATGTGGGAGACCGCTTTGTTTGGGGAGATCCCAAGTTAATCCGTGCAACTCCGAAAGAATTGACCGCCGTTAAAAATTGAACAAAGACTGTTTTATGAATTATTTCCATCCAAATGTGAAGACACTACAACATGAACCTCAAAATCGGGGATACTTAGTTGTTTTTGGCAATCTAAATAAATGCCTTTATGTGATGCTAATTGTTGTGTGTTCTATTTGCTGTTCATTGAACATGAACAAACTGGGGGCGGGTGAACCAGCGAAGAAGAAACAAAAAATCTCTCAGTTGATTGCCCGCGACGTGAATGTATTTCTTCTCTCGGCGCATGGTAAAAAATTGAATGACGCTACTTTATTTCGCTCAACAACTCCCGGGTATATGTTGTCCCGCAGATTGAGTGCAGACTCTAGCGAAAGTAGTAAGCCTGCCCCTCTCGGTTTAATCACGTTTGAAGGCCCGGCTGTAAAAGATATTGATGTACTCATTGAATTTCCTTCTGGTCGATTTTTATCGCACTGGCCTACAGCGAGGATTCAATCAAAACGAATTTACTGGCGATCTCAAAATCTGTTGAAAAATGCTCAACCCAGCATGAATATGGCAGAGCAACACTGGCTTCGTCATTTACAAAATAGTGATCGGTTGTTTGTGAAAGGCCTCGATAAGACCGAACGTTTTATTTTATATGATGTTGAATTAAATCATGTGCCTCGAATTGTTCTGAGTCATTCGAAAGACGGCCACTTTCAAATTCAGAATAGTCAAGCATTTCCGTTAGAGCATGTTACTATTCTACAGCCATCAATGGAAAAAGAGGGCTGGAAGTTAGCATCCATTGAACAGATTCCAGGAATCAAAAAAGAGAAGAAATCAGAAACTAAATCGAGCAAAACAGCAAAGCCGAAAGTTGCTGACCCACTCTCAGAAGAAAATCTGAAAAGTACAGCGAAAAAGAAAAAAACAAATCAATTGGCTGTTTTAGGTGGCCAATTACGGGCAATCGGTGCACTTCCCACATTGGCGAAAACGTCAGCCAAACCATCGACCAAACCCAAAGCAGTGGCTCCCGCAGCGAAAAAAGTTCCAGCAGTAGAAGTCCCTTTTTCTGAAAACGCTTCGCAGTCCCAAGCAAGTATCCTTAGTATCTGGGAGAAAAAACTAGTAGAACTAGGTCTAGGAAAACCGGAAATCACACATGTATTAAATATTCTCAGACAGCATGCATTTCGTAAAGACCAGGCTACGGTAGTATATTGCATGGATGAAGGATACCTTGACAAAATTCTGCCAATTGAAATCACCCCATTTCCTGATGTGACCCGTAGGATTGCAATTGTAATTTTGTTAGATGCCGATCCTGCGTTACAAAAACGCATTGATCAATTAATTTTACAATTGGGAGATACAAATTGGGAGCAACGCGAAGCAGCTCAAAAAAAGCTTGAAGAGTATGGCAAAGCTGCGCAAAGTCAGTTGCAGAAAGCCAGCAAAAATAAAGACCTGGAAATTGTCTTTCGCGCAGAGCAAATTCTAAGTAAGCTCAAATGATTTTGATTTGAGCTTACTTCAGAACCAGAGTATTCACTTTCGCTTTAATGAAAAATAATCGGTGTGACAGTAAAGCCGATAATAAAAAACGCAAGAGTGAGCCAGCCTAAAACGATACGCGTTGTTCCCAAAGGAACCGTATCGTCCGCTGTGGGAGGATGAGTGATTCCAAAAAAGACCAGTAGCAGAATGAGTAATGAGTATCCAAACTCCTGATTGTAGGCCATGTAAACAATTGCGATGATCATAAATAACCGTGCCGCATGGTTCGCTTTTTTGCCAATCAACGTATAAAGAATGTGGCCTCCATCGAGCTGGCCGATAGGAAGCAAGTTTAAAGCAGTGATAAAGATACCGACCCAACCGGCAAATAACATTGGATTTAGCAGGACTTCCTGATTTTCTGCCAGTGGTCCGTGAATCAGAGTGATCATCCATTTCAGGATTAATGGTTCTCCATAACTGTAGCTCCCTGCCAGATAACTTTTGGTGCCGATAGTCGAATTCAGAGTTCCCCAAAAGGCAAATGGAATTGCAAAGACGAGACCTGCGAGGGGCCCTGAAACAGCGATATCAAACATCTGTTTGCGGTTTGCGACACCTCCACGTTGTAGGATGACTGCTCCCATCGTACCAAAAGGGCTCATCGGCATGGGAATAAAAATGGGGCGTGTGGCAGGAATGCCATATCGCCTTGATTGCAAGTAATGGCCCATTTCATGTGACAGCAGAATCAGCATGACAGGTCCTGCATAAGAAAACCCACGAAACACAAATGTTTCCCAGCCGATATCTTGTATGTATCGGTATAGTTCAGCGAACTGGGCTGGCACAGGTACAAATGGGTTATGACTTAAACCACCTACAATAAATGTGCTCAAACATGTTAATATAAAAAGAATGAGCGGAACCTTACTGCGCGGCGCAGGCATGCGAGACTGTTGAGCTGGCTTCAGAGGTGCATAATCGTTGATTTCTGTCTGGTAGTCACTAGGTTGAACAATTATGACATGCTCAGAAGGAAGTTGTGGATTCTTTGCGTCAGACATAAGCTTAGGTCTAAAAATAGAAATTGGAATGATTCAGTTGTCGTATTTTATACTTCAAAGCCAACTAAGGTGAGTGGTAATTCCACTTGATCTCTAGGAATTTCCAAATCTATAATTGAATTTATAAAATTCTTGAAGCCCAAAATCTGATTATCAATGAGCTTGAATGAATATGAAAATTATTTGAGCGGTGACTGTCGGAGCATTCTAGCTGCCCGCAAAACATAATCAATGCCACTATAGATTGTGATAATCGCTGTAGACCAGATAGAAATGTCCCGCAGCAGAATAAAGGCAGGCGTATTAAATGGGGACTCTGGGCTTAACGAAAGCAGGCAGAGAATCACTGCGACACACTGTACTCCCATTTTAATTTTACCGCTCCAACTGGCGGAAAAATCTCGTCCGTGTTGTTCCAGAAAACCGCGCAAACTGGTGATGAACATTTCCCGTCCAATGATAATTAACACAAACCAGGCATTGATTCCGGAAGCGGGGCCACGTTCTAACAGAAAAATGAACGCACCACAGATGATGAATTTATCCACAAACGGGTCGAGTATACGACCGAGCGTAGTGACCTGATTGTATTTCCGGGCAAAATAGCCATCGAGAAAGTCTGTTGCAGCGGCAATAATAAATAGTACCGCTGAAGTCTTCCACCACCCTTCCATATAAATCATCACAAACAGAATCAGTGCAAGCACCAGTCGACTAACGGTGATCAAATTGGGTAAGTTCCAGACTTCAGGCCCTAATAATTCAGTACCCTCTGTAACATTCTCGGAGTGATTTTCCGATTGTGAATTCATGTTGCTTAAAAATTTCAGAAGAATATAAAGAAAAGAAAATAATCGCAAACCAATTCAGGTCAACAAAATACGCAACACGTCCTTTCGTTTGTTTACCGGATTTGCTGAACGCGATGAAATGCATTTTATCGACTTGTAGGCAAATTTTACAGGCTATTCTATTTGCTTTTTATTCGGATTCGTCAGTTGGCAGCTCATAAGCAACTATTTTTGTGTTACTGCGTGCATAAACACGGGATTCTGCATAGGCAGGGTGAGCCCAGGTTTCCCCGATCAGATTTGTACGGGTGAATTCTTTATAGCCTGCGGGCGTTAATTCGGCCAATATCAAATCTCCGTCCGAATTGAGAATCAAGGCTCTAAATGATTGGTTAAGCCAAACCAGCGTCGCCTGAGGATTTCTGCTATTACCAGGAGTCATCTTTTGCTCATCGTCCCAAATTTTTTTGCCCGTTGCATACTCAAAACAGGTCAGACCAAACTGTTTGTCTAGTAGATAGGCATAGCCCTCTTTGTAAAGTGGCTGTGACATCAAGCCTCGTAGTGTACGGCGATCTTCCCATTTTAACTTAGCTTCATTTGGTAGTTTCCCCAGTTGAATTGCTTTCGATCCTTCCCAATAGCCGGCGACAAAAATGAGCCCCTCTTTTTCAATGGGACTGGCAATGGCGACGCCGTACGTTACCTTATAGGGAATTGACCACAAGTGCTTACCCGTTTCAGGGGCGACACTGTGAATGTGATTGGGGGACCAGACAACCAGTTGAGCATGACCTTGATGCTGCACTAAAAGCGGAGTTGCATAGCCCGCCTGGTCCGACAGAGATCGCCAGCGCTCTTTTCCTGTTTTACGATCCAACGCGATAATTGCAGTCCCCTGCTTTTCTCCGCCGGGCATCAGAATGACCCGCTCGCCGATCACATAGGGAGCCGCTGCATAACCCCACTGAGGAACTTTGCCTCCAAAATCTTTGACAAGATGTGCTTTCCAGATAATATTGCCTGTTTCTGCTGAAAGACAAAACACATCCCCCATCGTTCCCAAAGTGTAAACCAACCCATCTCTTACCGTTGGCGCAACGCGCGGCCCATTACCATAATCAAGCTTGTTATATTTACTGGGATATTCATGTGACCAGATTTTCTTGCCTGAGAGGGCATCAAAACAGAAAACCCGTTCGATATCTTTCCGTTGGATGCGGTGGCTGTGAAGCCCTACTGCTTTTGTTTGTTCTTCTTTTGAAATAGCGGGCCGATCCATGACATAAAGTCGTCTTCCCACCACTGATATTCCGCCATAACCGCCACCGATTTCACGTTCCCATAATTTCTTCAAACCATTTTTTGGCCAGACTGTTTTGATTGGGGGGCCGTTCCAGGTGCCGTCGCCACGCGGACCGCGCCATTGTGGCCATTCTTCGTATTTGATATCTACTTTGTTTGAACTCTGAACTGGTTTTCTGACCTGACTGATAGCAGGGTTGGTAATCAGAGCCAAAAATATGAGAGTGATTAGATAACGCATCAAAATCTCGTTCTAGGCAGGTAAAAATGGGAGGGAAGATTCAGTTCAATCTTAACATGACTGTCTCCATTTTATGGTGCTGAACGATGGAGAGTCCAGTTATGGATTGAGTGATTCAGTAAAAAGAGCAGTCATTATCAGCCACCATTTTCTCGGATTCTTCTATAAATGAAGTAGGAAAGAATGGTGATTTGCTATTTATGTCAGAACGGTTTCAGGAAAATGGTCGGGGATTGAAACGGGATCAATAAAGGTTTGAAACCACATTTCTAATACAAGTAATGACCACAGGCGGGCACTATGATCCCATTGGAGGGTCAGGTGCTCGTTAATAAGCTGTTCCACTGCAGCTGGATTAAAGATCTGCCGCTCTTTGGCACGTTGATCCAGTAGCACATCAAATAATAATGGTTTCAATTCGTGGCGGAACCATTCATTGAGTGGTACACCAAACCCCATTTTTTTACGTGTCTGAATCGATTCCGGCAGAAGATCTGAAAAGGTATCTGTCAGAATTTTCTTTCCCCGTCCTCTTTGCATTTTCAATTCTAAAGGCATGGCAGCAGCAAGCTCAGCAACATGGTGGTCCAGAAAAGGGCTGCGGCATTCCAGGCTGTGCGCCATGCTGGCAATATCCACTTTTGTCAAAATATCACAAGGCAGATAGCTAAGTACATCGGTGGCTGTTGTGCGGGTTACGAAATCACGATCAGGGCAGAGTTGGTACGCGTCGAGCAGAAATTGATCAGTGTCGAATGTTTCCAACTGTTCTCGAAATGCTGGAGAATACATCTCAAAGCGTCGTTCTGTATCAAAAATACCAACCCATTTCAAATAGCGACGTTCAGGAGGGACTGCCAGACCTGCGAGGAACCGTTTTACGCGACGACGGAATGATTTTTGTTCAACAGAAGCCGGCAACTTTTGCCACACTGGTGCTGTCATCATTTTTTTGGCGATAGTTGGCAGTCGATCAAACCATTGCGAGAGTGCAACAGCACGATAGCGATCATAACCAGCAAATAGCTCGTCACCACCATCGCCCGACAATGCAACGGTGACTTCCTGACGTGTCACTTGCGAGAGATACATCGTTGGAATGGCACTGCTGTCGGCAAACGGTTCGTCATAATGCCAGGCAAGTCGCGGCAGCATTTCTAACGCCTCTGGTTCAACGACGTATTCATGATGCTCCGTTCCCAATAGTTGAGCCGCCTCACGTGCATAGTGGCGTTCATCGAATTGTTTGACCGGAAAGCCAATGGAAAATGTATGCACGGGCCGATCAGACATTTTCTGCATTAATCCGGCAATAATGGTGGAGTCGATGCCACCAGAGAGAAAGGCCCCTAAAGGCACATCACTCCGCATGCGAATCTTCACGGACTCTGTTAATGTATTTCGCAGTGCTTCTGACCATTGCTGCGGCGTTTGAAACTGGTAGTTCGGATTCGACTCAGGATTCTGATAAGGGGGAGTCCAATAGCGTTCGACTGTGAGTTTTCCCTGTTCATAAACGGCAAAATGGGCGGGGGGAAGTTTTTGATAGCCTTTCAAAATTGTCCAGGGGTGTGGTACGTATTGATAAGCGAGAAATAAGTCAATCGCGTGAGGATCGACGGTTCTACTTGCATCTGGCATTTGTAGTAACGATTTTAACTCACTGGCAAAACTGAGACTATCAGCTCCTTCCCGATAAAATAGAGGCTTTTGCCCGATGCGGTCTCGAGCGAGAAATAAACGTTGGCGTCGTTCATCCCAGAGCGCGAAAGAAAACATACCTCGCAAGCGTTCTACGCAGGCAGTCCCCTGCTCTTCATACAAATGGACGATCACTTCCGTATCAGTTTCCGTTCGGAATTGATGTCCCTGTTGAACAAGTTCTTTTCTAAGCTCTTGGTAGTTATATATTTCTCCATTAAAGACGATCCAGATGGAACTATCTTCGTTGGACAGTGGTTGATGTCCAGTTCCTAGATCGATAATGGAGAGTCGACGATGCCCTAAGGCCGCACCGATATCTGACGCAGGATTGAAATCTGCATGGGCTCTCTCATCATTGAAGAGGAATGATTTGCCGGAAACATCGGAATGGTAGCCGCCCGCGTCATCGGGACCGCGATGTTCGAGCACATCGGTCATGCGTTTCAGTACATCTGGCGAGATGTTTTTTTCTCGCGTTGTCCACGCGGTTCCGGTGATTCCACACATGAAACTAGTTCTAACTGATATTCGAAGAAAAAAAGAGAAGCAGAAAGCAGCTGAGACTATTTGAGCACTTCACGATAAAGAGCAGCGTATCCTTGTACCATTTTATCGATATTGAATTCCTCTTGCATCCTTTTTTGCGAAGCACTTGCCATTTCTTTTGCCAGTTGGGGGTCTGCAAGTATGCGTTCCGCATATTGTGCAAATCCGGTACAATCACCAACTGAAGTTAAAAAACCGGTTTTACCGTGTACAACGAGTTCTCTATTGGGTTGAATGTCGCTGGCGATGACTGGAATTCCGTACGACATTGCCTCCATAATACTGTTCGACTGCCCTTCGAAATCACTGGCTAGCTGAAATAATTCAAATAACGGAAACAATTTGCTCACATCTTTGCGGTGTCCTAAGAAACGTACATTGGGAGTCACCGTATATTTGTGAGCCAGTTGTTCGAGTTTCGCTCGTTCGGGACCATCTCCAATGAGTAGTAAAAAGACGTTTTCATTCATTTGTCGTAATAATTCCACGGCCCAGAGGAGATCTTCAACCCGTTTCTGTCTGGCTAATCGACCGACAAAAGCGATCAAACGAGCATTCTCGGGTAGATTTTGCTCCTTAAGCAATTCGTTCCGGGTCCTTTCACAAACGGTGCTATCGGGGATGGGGATCCCATTATGCACGACTCGCAAGATTGACTCTGGGACTCCTTTCTCGCGATAAAAATCAATCACACCTTGAGAATTGCCAACCAGTAATGAAGTCTGAGGAAGTAAGCTGCGATCCACCTTGTGTTGCCAATTACTTTTCCAGGTATCAACGCAGCGTTCCGAAACAATAACCTTAGGGCATTTTTGTGAAGTCGGTAAGCGCTTGACTGCCATTCTCCCATAGGAATTCGCAGCGAATAACCATGTATGTAGAATGTCTGGCTGCTGGTTCTGTAACGTTTTTTTCAAGGTACGATAAGCAAACGGGTCAAATTTAAACCGCTTATTCAAAATCGTCACCGGAATGTCGTTTTCTTTGAGTACTGTCTCGTAGGGGCCTCCCCTTGTCAGAGCGATCACCTGCACTTCAAATTCATCGCGTGGCAAAGAGGTGGCCAGCAAAGCAAGTTGTTTTTCTGCACCAGACTGATCGAGGGTCGGAATGAGAAGACTGACTTTTATCACGGTATTATGATTCGCAATCGTTGCAGGGATATGTTTTTGAGTGCCCTTTGAACAGAGCCCGTAATATTTTATACTGTCCGTAGTATTTTCAACTGAAAGAAAAACATCAAGATCTTTTTGTCGTATTGTTACTTCCTATCATAGATCGTGGACCGATGATCGTACAGTTTGGTTCTGCCCGTATTGAGTTAGTTCTGGGAGATATTACTACTCAGCAGGTCGAAATTATTGTCAATGCTGCAAATTCACAATTAGCCGGAGGTGGTGGCGTTGATGGAGCAATCCATGACGCAGCCGGTCCCGAAATTATGGAAGAGCTTCGGCAACGTTATCCCGATGGTTGCCCGACAGGTAGTGCCGTTGTAACTTCCGGTGGGAAATTGCTACCTCAATATATCTTCCATGCGGTCGGACCAATCTGGCAGGGAGGTGGTAAAAAAGAGAGTCAATTACTAGAGTCGGCTTATCAAACGTGTCTTGCTCTAGCTGAGAAGCATCGGTGTAAAACATTGGCTTTTCCATCAATCAGTACTGGCGTATATCGTTATCCGGTTGATCTGGCGGCGGAAGTCGCATTACGGACTGTGGCGGTGAAATTGGAAGCATCCAATGAGTTAGAACTGGTTCGGTTTGTACTCTTTGATCAGGGCACTTTTGGTGGTTATGCTCGTGTTTTAGAAACGATGCTCGTTTAAATCATGGATGATGATTCTAATTGGTTAACAGATCTTATTTCTTCACAAAAGATCTCTTAATTCTTGCTGATTCGGTACAGACATTTATGCCAAACCGCATAGAATAATGGTGTGTGAAAGAGGAGCACTCCTAATCCTGATTTATTGGATAGATTAATGAAACAGTTTATTTTTTCGTGGTTGCCATGCACTGTCTTGATGGCTGGTTTTATGGTAGTGCAATATCTTAATGCTGCTGATCCCGCCAAAGAGAGTCCGCAAAAAACTAGTAAAGCAGGATCAGATTCTAAGCAGAAAACGAAAACAGAAGACGATGGTCTAGTGGCCCTCAATAAACAGAAGACCGTTCTTCTGGATCTGGAAGGCAAACGATTGTTATTAAGGACAAAAGTTTGTCTACAGGAAGGTGTTCTAGAGATGTTGTGTTGTAAAAAACAGACGAAAGAGCACGAATCAATCCTCTCGATAGATTCCGATGCCAAAGCCATTCATGCAGGGCTACTTGCTATTGGGGCTAAAGTCGGTTCGCCTGTAAAATTTAGTCCGAAGTTTCAGCCTCCACAAGGACAAAAACTGAACATATACCTGCAATGGAAAGACAAAAAAGGAAAGTTACACCGTGAGCCCGCCCAGAGTTGGGTTCGTTCCGCAACGAATCGTTATTTCACAGCCAAACTGGATCGGCTCCCTGAAGGAGTTGTTATCGATAAAAAAAGCGAGCTGCGATACGATGAAAAATACAAGGAATTGATCTGGTTCGGACAGATGTCCAAAAAAGAACGGGACGTCTTTCTTGCTAAGTCGAAACAGAAGCAATTTCAAGCAGCGATTAACAAATTCTATGATGACAGCCAGCCTCAGATTATGAAAGCAGACTGGATTTTCGCTGGTAGTGGTTTTTCGACCGACGAGACAACGGGTGAAAAATATTACCATGCAGAAAGTGGAGACTTAATCTGTGTCGCTAACTTTCCGACTGCGATTATTGATGTCAATATTGCCAGTTCTGCATCTGGTGAAGGAAATCTTCTGTTCGAAGCCAATCAGACTAAAATCCCTCCGCGCGACACTCCAGTTACAATTGAAATTTCTCTCGCGAAAAAATAGTTGCTTAATTGATCAAGGCAAACGCTTTTTTCATAGCAGTCGCTGTCGCCGAAACTGCTTGATCAGCAGGTAATTTTCTTAGTGCTGCATTAAATGGTTCAGCGCGGACGGGACCATCATAGCCCAGACTGTTGAGTGTATTTAAGAATGTTGACAGATCGATAACACCCGTTGCCATTGGTAATTCGCGTTTTTGATCAATCTGCTCATCGATTTCAAGACCAGCAGGAGCATCGTTCAAGTCCACGGCGACAATGTCGGCATTGGTTAACGTAAGTAAATCGGCTTTGGATTCATGAGCTGTGTACCAATGCCAACTGTCTAGAATCAAACCAACTCCTTTAACATCGATTGCTGCAATCAATTCTTTGGTCTCTGACATGGAATGAATAAACGGGTATTTTTGGCTCGACCATAAGGTTTTAGGTCCAACATATTCCATACCAAAACGTAAGCCGTGGTCTGATAGAATGCGTGAAATTTGTTTCAAGCGACGCGCATGTTGTTTGAAGTTCTCATTGTAGGTAAGTTCAGCGTGTGTTGGCATCAACCAAGTTCCAGTTCGCGTCACTCCTGCACGTTGTAAAGCAGCAGCTGAAGATTCCAATGATTTTAGTCCCTCCTTGAATTTTGATTCATCCTTGCGAAAGTCGACTGTCATACCAGCTGCACTAAAAACGAGTTTTTTATTCTGCATTTCTGATTTCAGATCTGACAGTTGATTTTCGGAAAGTCGACCAAGGTATCCCACATCGGGAACGACCGCTTCAAAACCATACCGATGAGCGTAGTCGATGGCTTGCCGTTGATTGGCCTTAACACCAATACGACCACAGGACAGATCCAGTTTCATCGCCCGTTCTTTTACCAGTGATGCAGAGGCAAAATCACTT
>JAJDEK010000075.1 GCA_029259875.1 Planctomycetaceae bacterium | reverse complement strand
CTGATATACCAGTTCGATAAATCATCGATAAATGCAGTGGCTTTTTTCAAGAAGCCAGCGTAGTTATAAGCGGCAATTTCCGTCTTTGCAGTTGCTAGCAACGCTTGCAGGTTAGATAAGATCCAGCGATCAATTTCAGGGCGATCTGCGACGGGAACACTCTCCTGTGAGGGATCAAACTCATCAAGACGCGCATAGTTGACAAAGAAGGCATAGGAATTCCAGAGTGGAATGAGTACTTGACGACGAATTTCATCCGCTGGCTTGCTTTCGACCAAACATGTGGGCGAACCTTCCCTCGTTTGATTGATCGCGCCTTCTGGTGTGACGAGCGTTACCTCCTGATCAGGGTGTCTCATACCGAAACGCAGGTCAGATGCCGGATTGTGTGCCAGATACATCCAGCGCATCGTATCAACACCCAATTGTTCAGCGGCCTCTTCAAACCAGATGGCTGTTCCATTTGATTTGTGCATCGGTTCGCCTTTTTCATTCAAAACCAGACGATAGCCTAGTAAGGTTTTGAACGGAGGCGTCCCGTCCATCATTGTCGCCATCGAGAGTAATGCGTAGAACCAGTTTCGGAATTGACCGGGAAAGCATTCACTAACCAAATCAGCTGGATACCATTTCTCCCACTCTTGTGGATTTGTATTATATTGCATGGTCGAGAACGGAACAATACCTGCATCCAGCCAAGGGTTTCCCACGTCGGGAATGCGTGTCATCAGATTGCCGGTTTTGGGATTACGAAGTTTTACTTCATCGATCCAAGGCCGGTGAGGAGTATGGCCTTCAAGGGCCTCCCAGCCTTCGACCGCGCGTTCTTTCAGCTCAGCCAGAGAACCAATGACTTCGAAATCACCTGATTCTTCATCAACCCAAATCGGGAGCGCTAACCCCCAGAATCGTTTCTTGGATACCATCCAGTCACGCATATTGGTGAGCCATTCCAGTTCATGCTGCTCACCATCAATGCTGGAGGGAACCCAGTTAATCTGCCGAGTCACATCCTTGATTTCTTCTCGCCAATCCATGTTGATGAACCATTCATCAACAAGTCTAAAGATGAGTTCATCTCCAGTTCGCCAACAGTGCGGATAAATGTGTGGATATGGTTCTGTAGAAACTAAGAGGTCTTTTTGTTTCAACAATTCAAAGATCAATTCTGGCGTTTCAGGGCAAATCGCTTCTCTGCCCGTAAATTCCCCGAATCCTTCTTCGAATCGTCCGTCCTCACCTAAAGGGGCGATTGCGACAAGTCCTAATTCTTTACCGAGCTGATGGTCTACATCGCCGCAACCAGGAGCCGTGTGTACGATGCCTGTTCCTTCACCGGCGACAACGTGAGGGTTGCCTTTAAAGTCACGGCCTCCATCAACGACTTGGTGACAGTTGATTCCAGTCTTCTCCAGTAGCGTTTCATCACTGGGGTAGCCACCTGGAGATTGCTGAGCGGGAAGATCATCAAAGGGGCCCGTATATTCCCAGCCCACCATCTCGGCGCCTTTGATGGTATCAAGAATCTCATAGCCCCCCTGCTCTTTGAAGATCTGCGCCAACGTTTTCAGCTTAGGAACATCTGTAGGCCACTTCCATTCCGGTCGCCCAAAGCCTTCTTTAAATTCTCGACTTAATCTCTGATACTCCAGGTTCTCTTTCGCAAAATAGTAAATCGAATCATCTTTTTTTGCGCGTAATTTGACATAGTCCAGATCTGGATTGATAGCAGCGGCTACGTTGCTGGTGAGAGTCCAGGGAGTGGTCGTCCAGATGAGCAGGTTTTCGTTCTCACGATCTTTGAGTGGGAATCGAACGAACACCGATCGATGGACCGAAAGCTTTCTGCCATCAGCGACCTCCATCTGACTGTAGGCACTTCCTCCACGTCCCGACCAAGGCATGACATCATGGCCACGATAGACTTTACCACGTTCAAAACACTTTTTGAGAAAGGTCCAGATCGTCTCATTATTTTCGGTGGAAAATGTAAAGTAACTGCCACCCCATTCCGCGTTACCCAGTCGTGAGACCAACATATCTGCTTTGTCTGTGACTTGCTGACCGCTGGGGGCTGTGAAATTGAATTCTGCATCCGTACCGACGAACTCGGCTAACGCACGTAGCTGGTCAGGATCATCCCAGTCCATCCAGTAACCTAAGCGGACTGACTGTTCGGTCTGGCGGGCTGCAAAACGCAGTACTCGTTTTTTGCATTCATTGACAAACTTGTCGATCCCATGTTCAGCGACCTCTTGCTTAGTTCCATAACCAAGCTCTTTTTCCACTTCCACTTCCACCCAGAGGCCCTGACAATCGAAACCATTTTGAAAACGGAGCTCGTGTCCTGTCATTGCATAATAGCGTTGATACGCGTCTTTATAAGCCCGACCCCAGGCGTGATGCACGCCCATGGGATTATTGGCAGTCATCGGACCGTCAATAAAACTCCACTTGGGTTTCCCTTTATTTTTCTTACGAAGCTGGTCAAAAATCTGGTGATCTTCCCAAAATTTGAGAACATCGTGTTCACCTTCAATGAAGCTGGCGTTAGTTACTTTTTGAAACATTGGTAAATCTTATTGAGCCGTGATAGTTTGAATTTGAAGAATGAGAAAATAGTCTTTCTTCTGGACTTGCTGTCTGTACCGTTTCAATTCCTGAAATGATACGCTCTCATTAGCTGGTATTTACGAGAAGTATAATAACCAGAATGCGTTAAGTATTACATAGATTGAGCTTGCTTACGAGAGCTATAAATTCGTATTTGTAGCTGTTTCAAGAGAATTTTATCAATTTGAGAGTCTGAATGTC
>JAJDEK010000074.1 GCA_029259875.1 Planctomycetaceae bacterium | reverse complement strand
TTCAATTTTTTTTGCTGAAATATCCGGGCCGTAAAGTTCAGGGAAAAGTCTCTGATTTAAGATAATGTTGACGAGGCAGTAGTGAGGAAGTCGAATGCGTAGAAGATCGTAGGCAATGATTTTGTCGATGGTGCTTGTTTTTTTTGTTATGTATTTTGTATTATTATTTTAATAAAAATTAGGTTTTATTATGATTTTTGGAGAATTCAGGTTAAAAATAGATGGTAATATTCATCATTTTAATTCAAATGCAGAAATAAATTCACACAAAAACCATCCTTTTACTTTAACCGTACTAAACAAGCATAACAGCGGTTTGCCATTTTATCTTGCAGTCCAGGTAGATGAAGCTGCAAATGCTCATTTTTTTGATGCTTATGATTTTAGTGAAAAAAGACCCGATCAACAAGCTTATATATTTTCTCTCAATCCTCCTGAAACAGAAGCTGAATATCTCGGTGAATATTTGGAGCATATAGAATTTTTCTCTAATTTATTCAGAGCAAATGAAGGAGATGCTAAAGCTTTGCATGAGCTTGGATTATTTTATTTAAAGGGACCAAATAAAAATCCTTCGAAAGCGTGTCAGTATTTTTTCAGAGCTGCAAATTTTCAATTTACGCCCGCACTAGTTGAATTGGGTAAATGTTATTCTATGGAAATTGGTATTAATAAAAATTATCAAGCAGCATTTCAATGTTATGAAAAAGCAGCTAAAAATAATCATCCATTTGGTAGGGCGTTACTTGCAGAGTGTTATCTAAAGGGTTATGGAACAGCAAAGAATTTAGATGAGGGTTTTGCTCAAGCCAAACTCTCAGCCGACCAAGGTGATGCATTTGGTCAGGCGTTACTTGCAGAGTGTTATCTAAAGGGTTATGGAACAGAAAAGAATTTTGATGAGGGTTTTGCTCAAGCCAAGCTCTCAGCCGACCAAGGTGATGCATTTGGTCAGGCGTTACTTGCAGAGTGTTATCTAAAGGGTTATGGAACAGCAAAGAATTTAGATGAGGGTTTTGCTCAAGCCAAGCTCTCAGCCGACCAAGGTGATGCATTTGGTAGGGCGCTACTTGCAGAGTGTTATTTAAAGGGGTATGGAACTGCAAAGAATTTAGGTGAGGGTTTTGCTAAAGCCAAACTTTCAGCTGATCAAGGTGATGCACGAGGTCAAGCATTACTTGCAGAGTGTTATCGGTATGGGTTTGGAACAGCAAAGAATTTAGATGAGGGTTTTGCTCAAGCCAAGCTCTCAGCCGATCAAGATGATGCACTAGGTCAAGCATTACTTGCAGAGTGTTATCTTTATGGGCGAGGAACAGCAGAGAATTTAGATGAGGGTTTTGCTCAAGCCAAGCTCTCAGCCGACCAAGGTAATGAATATGGTAGGGCACTACTTGCAGAGTGTTATCTGTATGGGCAAGGAACAGCAAAGAATTTAGATGAGGGTTTTGTTCAAGCCAAGCTCTCAGCCGACCAAGGTGATGCATATGGTAGGGTGTTATTTGCAGAGTGTTATCTGTATGGGTTTGGAACAGCAAAGAATTTTGATGAGGGTTTTGTTCAAGCCAAGCTCTCAGCCGGGCAAGGTAGTGCATTTGGTAGGGCGTTACTTGCAGTGTGTTATCTTAATGGTTGGGGAACAGAAAAGAATTTAGATGAGGGTTTTAAATATGCCAAGCTCTCAGCCGACCAAGGTGATGCATATGGTGGGGCGTTACTTGCAAGGTGTTATCTGTATGGGTATGGAACAGCAGAGAATTTAGGTGAGGGTTTTGCTCAAGCCAAGCTCTCAGCCGACCAAGGTGATGCATATGGTACGGCGCTACTTGCAGAGTGTTATCTGTATGGGTTTGGAACAGCAAAGAATTTAGATGAGGGTTTTGCTCAAGCCAAGCTCTCGGCCGACCAAGGTGATGCATTTGGTAGGGCGTTACTTGCGAGGTGTTATCTGTATGGGTATGGAACAGAAAAGAATTTAGGTGAGGGTTTTGTTCAAGCCAAGCTCTCAGCCGGGCAAGGTAGTGCATTTGGTAGGGCGTTACTTGCAGAGTGTTATCTAAAGGGGTATGGAACAGCAAAGAATTTAGGTGAGGGTTTTGCTCAAGCCAAGCTCTCAGCCGGCCAAGGTAATGAATATGGTAGGGCGTTACTTGCAGAGTGTTATCTAAAGGGTTATGGAACAGCAAAGAATTTAGATGAGGGTTTTGCTCAAGCCAAGCTCTCAGCCGATCAAGATGATGCACTAGGTCAAGCATTACTTGCAGAGTGTTATCTGTATGGGTTTGGAACAGCAAAGAATTTAGTTGAGGGTTTTGTTCAAGCCAAGCTCTCAGCCGACCAAGGTGATGCATATGGTATGGCACTACTTGCAGAGTCTTATCGGAATGGATATGGAACAGTAGCGAATTTAGATGAGGGTTTTCGCTATGCCAAACTCTCAGTTGAGCAAGGTAATGCACGTAGTAGAGTGTTACTTGCAGAGTGTTATCTGTATGGGTATGGAACAACAAAGAATTTTGATGAGGGTTTTAAATATGCCAAACTCTCAGCCGGGCAAGGTAGTGCATTTGGTAGGGCGTTACTTGCAGTGTGTTATTTAAGGGGGTGGGGAACAGAAAAGAATTTAGGTGAGGGTTTTGCTCAAGTCAAACTCTCAGCCGGGCAAGGTAATTCATTTGGTATGGCGCTACTTACAGAGTGTTATCGATGTGGGTATGATAAAAAAAATTTTAGATGAGGGTTTTGCTCAAGCCAAGCTCTCAGCCGGGTAAGGTGAGGCACTAGGTCAAGTATTACTTGCGAAGTGTCATCAATTTAGGTTTGGAGTGCAAGCAAGCGTACAAAATGCTAGAAAATATTTTGAAATAGCGGCTGATCAAGGATCAGAATATGCCGGGCTTCAGTTGCAAAAGCTAAATACTAATAACGCAGATCAAGGGCAATCTAGTAATCTCGGGAAACGAGCAGGGGATGTGTGATGAAAATTTAGAGTTTGCGTCTGTAGCTGGTTTTATGGCGAATTGCGGTAATGGTTCTAATGTTTCGCCACATAAAGAGAGAAAGTAGTTACTAGTATTTAAGTAAGGTAATGGTGAATTGTCTTGCTTATTCTTTGAATGATGGTTAAGTATGCTCTCCCCTTAACTTCAAACGATTTTGGAAACTTCAGTTCATTCTCTTCAACTTCTTAGTGGCTTTTTTCAAAACTTATTTGAGACACTGAATTCATCTTTTTGCATTAAGCAGCTCTTTATATTCAGAAATTTTTTTCCAAAAAATCTATTGCAGAAAGCGGTTTAGAGGGAAGTCTCTTTAAGCAGCGGTGTTAGGGTGGCGATTGCTTCTTTAGCACACTTTTTGTCGCCGAGTTCTTTTTGTATTTCAGAGCACTGTTTTCTGCATGTTTGAAGCTTGGGTGATTGTTCGAGCCAATAGCGCGCTTTCTCTTCAATTTTTTTTGCTGAAATATCCGGGCCGTAAAGTTCAGGGAAAAGTCTCTGATTTAAGATAATGTTGACGAGGCAGTAGTGAGGAAGTCGAATGCGTAGAAGATCGTAGGCAATGATTTTGTCGATGGTGCTTGTTTT
>JAJDEK010000073.1 GCA_029259875.1 Planctomycetaceae bacterium | reverse complement strand
ATCACAGAACCGGGTAGAGCATAACTCGTATATTGACCACATTTCGCATAATAAAAATTGCCTGCTTCATCGGTATGTAAATCAAAATTGAAAGCATGAAAGAATCGGGAGACATCGGTGTCAGCCGAAAAACTTTCATAGAAGTCAGCTTCACCATCGTTGTTTAAATCGTGCAGACGCGTTAAACGGTCTTTGCAAGTCACGTAGATTATGCCATCCACAACTTTCACACCAAACGGTTCATATAGCCCCCCC
The DNA here is from genome assembly GCA_029259875.1 of Planctomycetaceae bacterium. Taxonomy (GTDB): domain Bacteria; phylum Planctomycetota; class Planctomycetia; order Planctomycetales; family Planctomycetaceae; genus Gimesia. The sequence goes on along the minus strand of JAJDEK010000073.1, from coordinate 2,878 downwards.
GCAAAGCGTTTCCATTTGAGGTTCAGTAGATCTTTATCAATTCCGGAGACAATCCAGATATCGCCACCATGTGTTGATACAACCATGCGGCCATCGGGAAAGAAATCGAGTGCCGAAGTACGAAACCATGTATTCCAGGGTGTTGATTCGGGGATACTGAGCGTATCGAGCGCATAGGCGCCACGTTCTAAGCCGGGATATCCGACAGTCTTTAAAACATCCGGCCAGTTTCCAGGTCCGCCAGTGATCAATGATTGTGGATCGATGGGAGTGTTGGCTTCAGCAAGTTTCACGAATTCTTGTAGCGATTCTAAATCATCAATTCCGGTACCAGCGAAACAGACAATATCAACCAACCGTGATTTATCATCAGCAGGAATTTTCAATACCAAACGTTGTTTGTGATCGACTTGCCAGGTCATGCCTGATATATCTCTCGTCACAGCCGATGCAGTAAAGTGACCGAGTTGATTCTCCGCTGACCGACCACTGATCGCGATTGTCTTTGCTGCCGAGCCTTGTTTCTGTTTGGGACGTGTTTGGTCAGCCGCCAATACACCAGAAAAACTCGATTCTGTATCTTTCGGTGTGGCCGTTGCCAGAACTAATGCCTCTCCTGGCCCAATACGTAATGTGTGACGCACCAACGTTTCTTCGTCAGTCGCTTGCGGCAGCTCAAGAATCTCACGGTTATCAATTTTGTAAGCAAGGACTAATTGCGTCCCATTTAGATAATGTCCGCGGTAGTCGAACCATTTTTGGGGAAGTGGTCCTCGTGGAAGTAGGTCTTTTCGAGAATAATCCAGAGTGCCAGCATGTCCCCATTGCCAGCCAGCTAATTCATCCAGGATATCACCCTCTGGCTGAGGCACACCTTCACCCCGGCCGCGAATATGTTGTGTCGCTCTTAAGTTGAGAAAGCCACCTTGCCAGATGCCTGCCTGATTCATTGAGTGCAAGTCGTAAGAAATGGTCGTCTCATCGTCCAGTTTTATGGTTAAAGCACTGGTTGTGATGCGACCCAGTTGTGAAGCCAACGCAGGGCCATAGTCGCGTTCGATATTGAGATCAAATTCACCCGATTTTGTCCCTTTTGGCAAACTTTTCAAGTACTCTGGAGTCACTTCCTCATAAGCCGGATTATTCGGTTCCATAAATTCTTCACGAATAAAATGTACGACCTGATAACGTTCTTTAGGGCTGAGGTGCTGCATCGGCCCCATCAAGCCATTGCCTTTTGAGAGTGTGAGAAACATCCGGTAAGGGTCAGCACCAAATTTCAGCGGTTGTGTACCGAACGCTCGCGCTGTGGGAAGCGAGGGTTTGTTACCATCCACGCCGTGACAATTCTTGCAGAGACCATGATAAATGCGTTCCCCCGAATCGAAATCCCGCTCTTTCATACGTCGCAGAATTCCCGCATGATCCAAGTTTATAGTATCATCTTTGACGATCAATTCTTCAGCCGATGGTTTCAATTCAGCGGCACGTTGGGCACCGCCACGGGCCACATTGAAAACATAGCTAGCTAAATCATAGAACTCTCCTTGGTTTTTCAGCGTCGCAACCAGCCCTTCGGGCATCATCGATTTCTTGCCAATTGTTTTTTCATCGATTTCGTTTTTGGGAACGACGATCTCTTTCTCCAGGTTTGTGGCATCTCGCAATACCAGCGCGTCTTTTCGATCCTCGGCCACCAAACCCGAAACTAGTTTTCCGTCTTCCGTGATAATCGTCACCGTCTCGAATCCTTTTTTAATCTTCTTCGATGGATACAGAATGGATTCGATCAGATATTCATCGGTGAGTGTTTTCTCGGTTTTTGTTAAGTCAGGACCCAGGGGGGAAGAATTGTTTCCACTATCATGGCATTTGATACATGCGGCCACAGATTTGTAAAATACCAATGCACCACGTTTAGGGGCCCCGCGTCGGCGAGCTTCCTTTGCCAATCGCACGACATCAGCCTGTTTGAGCTGTTGTTCCAGCTGACTCGTTAGCTGTTGCGCATCAACAGACTGTGTCAGTGAGACAAATAGGCCACATATCAGACAGAAAGAAAGCAGAATGTATTTCATGGAGGTGACTTTCATCAGGGAGATCTTCTGTAATTCAATGTGTGGGTGTTGATAGAGTGTGAACCAATCTTAAAAGAGATGCGACTTGTATTCCAGTATAGATAATTTATAAGAACAGAAGTAAATAAAGCAGACAAATATCTATTGTGAACTGGTAATCTAGACTTAACAATGTTAATAATTTGAAATTGAGAAGACATTTGCACCTAACAGATATTTAGTTAATTATTGAATTGACTTCTGATGTGGTTCAGCATTGGTTGTTTTATTCGGAGTAATGGTTTGTGAATACAAAAATAAGTCTGCCCGAGAAGACTCCAGTGCTGATTGTTGGGGCAGGACCCACAGGCTTGTCATTGGCTGTCGAATTGGCCAGAAGACAAATCGATTGCCTGTTGATTGATCGTCGGCCCGAACCCCTTCCATTAGATCGTGCTACGGTCATTCACAGTCGCTCATTAGAAGTCCTTGAATCGATGGGGATTCTTGATGCGTTTCTGGAACGTGGCCACATCATGCATGGCTTCAATCTTTTTGCCTATGGGCAAAAAATTGCAACGGTGAAGTTTGATAGTTTGGATTGCCGCCATCCTTATGACCTTAATCTTTCTGAGAATGAAACCGAGGACATTCTGACAAATCGTTTGATTGAGTTCGGCGGAGCCGTTACCCGAGGATGGGAACTGAGCAAGTTGGAGCAAACTGAAACAAACGTGAAAGCTTCTTTGCGAGCTACTGATGGAACGGAGCACACTGTGACTTCTGATTGGTTAGTGGGTGCAGATGGCATTCATAGCAGA